>NZ_JAQRFJ010000060.1:0-19659 GCF_028599065.1 Xenorhabdus sp. PR6a
TAATAGAACCATTTACAAAATAATAACCGTCATTAGAATTCAATAAGTTAATAATTAGACAATTGCTATATTTTTATAAAAAAATCAAGTATAAATCTAATCCATCCCTATAAAACCTTTTTAATAAAATAAATTAAATTTAATTGGTATTATTCCTAATTCATAAAAAATAGGGATGTATTTTATTTATCTACATCCCACGAATTCTAAGTTACAACGGTGATAAGGAGACAAATCCCCCAGAAATAGTTACCGGAGGAAAATAATACGCTTAACAGAAAATCGGGGATTCTTTGGTAAGATACCGCTGCCGCGGTAAACATTTATCTACATTATCTACAGCAGAAGAAATCACACCAGCGATCTGAGCAGAGGTTTTTAATGCCCTGATTTGCATAAATAACTCATCTGCTTCACGATATTCTTTACGCAAATACCCTAACCATTGCTTGATTCGGGCAACGTGATACAGCCCCGTATCACCCTGCTTTTCCAGATAAATATATTTTTGCAATAACCTGAGTACACTGCTCCACGGCATCTTGGGTTCGTTATATTTAATCACCCGACTCAAATTTGGCGTATGCAGTGCACCACGGCCGATCATCACCGCATCACATCCTGTCGTTTTGATGCACGCCTGAGCACTTTGCCAATCCCAAATTTCACCGTTGGCAATGACAGGAATAGCAAGGCGACGGCGGATCTCGCCTATCGCCTGCCAATTGATGCGCTCTGCCTTATAACCCGCTTCCTTGGTTCGTCCATGCACCACCAGTTCAGTCGCCCCTGCTTGCTGGACGGCATCCGCAATTTCAAACTGTCGTGCATCAGAATCCCATCCCAGACGGACTTTTACCGTGACCGGCAGATGGGCGGGCACGGCTTCACGCATGGCCCTGGCACCCTGATAGATAAGTTCGGGATCTTTCAATAAAGTAGCGCCTCCACCACTGCCATTCACCGCCTTGGAAGGGCAGCCACAGTTCAGGTCAATGCCCCATGATCCCAGCTCAACTGCCCTGACCGCGTTTTCTGCCAGCCATGCCGGATATTGCCCCAGAAGCTGAACCCTGACCGGTGTTCCCGAGGGTGTGCGGCTCTGATGATGCAGCTCAGGACACAGCCGGTAAAAAGATTTCACCGGCAATAAGCTGTCAACCACACGCAGGAATTCTGTGATACACAGGTCATAATCATTGACTTCACTCAACAATTCCCTGACCAGAGAATCCAAGACACCTTCCATCGGAGCCAGCAAAACGCGCATGGATTACTCTCCCGACGCCGCCGCACGTGGTGCTTTGGTGCTGACCCGCTGACGACGCTGACGCGATGGGGACACGTGATCTGATTTGGCATGGCCTTGCTTGCCAGTGCTGCCTTGACTGCGAGGCTGTTCATTACGCGAACGATTATCGCGAGAACCCTGACCCCAAGGGCTATTTCCGTGAGAATGACTTTCACGTGAATGGTTTTTACGGGAATCGTTTTCACGAGAACGGCTTTCACGCGGGCCATTTTTCCGGGCACTGTTATCACGTGAATTGTTGTTACCGCGTGGACTATTGCCACGATCATTGCGCCCATTCTGAATCGGTTCTGCCTTGATAGAGGGATCAGGTTCATAACCCGCAATGGCAATGCGCGGAATTTCTCGCTTCAACAGGCGCTCGATATCTTTCAGCAGCTTGTGTTCATCGACACACACCAGTGAGAGTGCCTGCCCGGTCGCATCGGCACGCCCGGTACGGCCAATGCGGTGCACATAATCTTCGGCAACGTTTGGCAATTCATAGTTGACGACATGTGGCAACTGATCAATATCCAGTCCACGGGCAGCGATATCCGTTGCGACCAGCGCACGGATGTTCCCCGTCTTGAAATCAGCCAGCGCACGGGTTCTTGCTCCCTGACTCTTGTTACCGTGGATCGCCGCCGCCGTCACGCCATCTTTATTCAACTGTTCCGCCAGTCGGTTTGCCCCATGTTTGGTACGGGTAAATATCAATACCTGTTGCCAATTCTGGCTGCCAATCATGTAAGAGAGCAATTCACCCTTGCGCTTTTTGTCCACAAAATGGATGGATTGTTCAATCTGTTCAGAGGCCGAATTACGCCGAGCAACTTCTACGCTGACCGGTTCTTTCAGCAACTTATTGGCAAGGTTTTTAATTTCATCAGAGAACGTTGCAGAAAAGAGCAGATTTTGGCGTTTTGCCGGCAATTTGTTCAATACACGGCGAATATCGTGGATAAACCCCATGTCCAGCATACGATCCGCTTCATCCAAGACCAGAATTTCAACGCGGGAGAGATCCACGGCATTCTGGTGTTCTAAGTCCAACAAACGCCCCGGTGTAGCGACCAGAATATCCACCCCGCCACGCAACTTCATCATCTGCGGGTTGATACTGACACCGCCGAAGACCACAAACGAACGCAATCTTAGATATTTGCTGTAATCACGCACATTTTCACCCACCTGAGCGGCCAGCTCGCGGGTTGGGGTTAAAATCAATGCCCTGACCGGACGGCGACCTTTTGCCTGCGTCGGGGATTCACTCAAAAGTTGCAGGATAGGCAAGGTAAATCCTGCGGTTTTTCCCGTACCTGTCTGGGCACTGGCCAGTAGATCTTTACCGGATAACACAACAGGAATGGCCTGCTGCTGAATAGGGGTAGGTTCCACGTAGCCTTGTTCTTCAACGGCACGCAAAATATCAGCCTTCAAGCCGAGGGACTCAAAATTCATAAATAAGAAATGCTCCAGACTTCACCATTCCTCATACAATTGAGGGGCAGTTTTATGGGAAGAAAACAGACGCGATAAAACGCAAAGAAATTACACAAACTGCAATGCACCATAGTAGTAACGCAGGATTATAACAGATATGTCTTTCCACGCAGACCCAAAGAATCCAATAAATGAAATAAAAATTGGCTGGATCGCTTTCACCACGGGCAGTGAGTCAAAACAGGCAGATTATTTTTTATGGACATCTATTAAAAAGACAATTTGTGTCAACTTTACATCGAATTACTTTAGCCTTAAAGTTAATCATACGATTGATATATACCCGATAAACTTCAATAACTATCTCCCCGCGCAGCGCGGGGAGATAGTCAAAGCATCTTGAAGTACGGTGAATATATTTTCCGACACTCTCGAAAATTCTTTGTAACAGGAAATAAGTTAACCATGGCAGCAAAGACGGCTCAGACATTACGAGGCGAACAAGCCAAGCAACAACTGCTGGAAGCAGCAATCGAAATTTTTGGCAAATCCGGTCTGGAAGGGGCAACGACCCGCAACATTGCCCAACACGCACAGCAAAATATCGCCGCTATCGCCTACTATTTCGGTTCCAAAGAGGGATTATACCTCGCCGTCGTGCAACACATTGCCGATAAACTAAAATCGGAGTTTTCCCCGCTTATTGACGCTATTGACCGTTTTTTTAATGAAACGCCGAAACCCTATCCAAAAGACCCGATATTGGCATTTATTCATCAGGGGATGGTGAGCTATAACCGTCTGATTTTTGAGAAAAGCAGTATCAATATCAGTCGGATCATGTCCCATGAACAATTGACTCCCACCGAGGCTTACAGTGTCATGCACGAACAGGGGCTGGCCCCCATTTATTCCCGGTTAAATAAACTTATCGCCCATTATATCGGTGCAGATGAACGCCAAATTTCAACCCAGATCCACACCCATGCCTTATTGGGTGAGATCCTCTCTTTCCGTCTGGCCAGGGAAGCTTTGTTGCGCCAAACAGGATGGGACAATATCGGCACCAAGGAATACGAATTAATCAATCAGGTTTTATCTCAACATATCAATTTATTGCTTGATGGATTAAGAAAGAAATCATAAGACGAAAACAGCTTATTATCTCCCCTACTCTGTGGGGAGGGTATCCATTGAACAAGGCATAAGGGATAGTATGAACAGTAAAAAGTTTGCTCTTGCCCTATTGGCGCTCATTGTTGTTATCGGTGCTATTGTTGGTATCTACTATTATCAGGAACAAAACAGCAGGGAGCTAACCCTGTATGGCAATGTCGATGTCAGGACGGTCAACCTTGGATTTCGGGTTGCAGGTAAGCTGGCTAGCCTACAGGTGGATGAAGGTGATGCCATTACTGTCGGTCAGGTGCTGGGTCGCCTTGATGATGCCCCGTTTATTAATGCCTTGAATCAGGCCAAAGCGTCTCGTGATGTCGCCAAGGCAAATCTTGCCAAAGCGGAAGCGGGTTATCGCAGTGAAGAGATCGCTCAGGTACGTTCCGAAGTGGCGCAAAAAGAGTCAGCGTTTCGTTTTGCCGAGAGTTTCCTGAAACGTCAGCAGGGCTTGTGGCAAAGTAAAACTATCTCAGCCAATGATCTGGACAACGCCAGAACCGGACGCAATCAGGCACTGGCCGCTTATCAGGCGGCAAAAGATAAACTGCGCCAGTTCGAAACGGGTTATCGTTTAGAAGAAATTGCCGCGGCAAAAGCTGAGCTGACTCAAGCAGACGCTGGCGTAGCACAAGCCGAACTCAATCTGCAAGATACCCAACTCACCGCGCCATCAGCAGGGATGATCCTGACCAGAGCCATTGAACCCGGCACCATGCTGGCGGCCGGCAATACGGTTTTTACTCTGTCACTCACCCATCCTGTCTGGATCAGGGCCTATATTGATGAACCCAATCTCAATCAGGCTATCGCCGGACGGGAAATCCTGATTTATACCGATGGACGGAAAAATCAGCCCTATCACGGCAAAATCGGTTTTGTTTCTCCGACCGCCGAATTTACCCCCAAAAATGTCGAAACGCCCGATTTAAGAACAGACTTAATTTATCGCCTGCGGATCATTGTCCTCGATCCCGATGGGAGCCTGAAACAAGGAATGCCTGTTACCTTGCGTTTTGCCGATGCAAATTTAACCGAAGCCGGCAAATAAGGCGATCACATGACCAGTTCAGCGTATACGATAAAACTGAACGGCGTGGAGAAAACGTTTCCAGGATTGGATGTTCCTGCTGTCTCTCATCTGCAAGCAGAAATTCAGGGCGGATCAGTGACGGGGCTTGTCGGTCCGGATGGCGCAGGAAAAACCACGCTGATAAGAATGTTGGCCGGGTTGTTGAAGCCTGACAGCGGCAACATCGAAATCATGGGGCTTGATCCCATCAAGGACAGTGTTCAAGTCCGTTCTGAACTCGGTTACATGCCGCAGAAATTTGGCCTGTATGAAGATTTAACCGTCATGGAAAATCTCACGTTATATGCCGATCTGCGTGGGGTATTGGGTGAAGAACGCAAAACCACCTTTCAGAAGTTATTGACCTTTACGGATTTAACCCGTTTTACCGCACGGTTGGCGGGGAAATTGTCGGGCGGCATGAAACAAAAACTGGGGCTGGCTTGTACCTTATTGGGCAGCCCAAAGGTTTTACTGCTGGATGAACCGGGCGTCGGCGTTGATCCCATCGCACGCCGTGAGTTATGGCAAATGGTACATGAACTCGCTTCCGACGGTATGTTGATACTGTGGAGCACTTCTTATTTGGATGAAGCCGAGTTATGTCGTGATGTTTTGCTGATGAACCGGGGTGAATTGCTCTATCGCGGCCAGCCACAAGATTTAACGCAAGGGATTGCCGGCCGATCTTTTTTGCTTGATATCAAGCAAGGTATTCGCCGCAAAACGCTGCAACAGGCCCTCACCCTGCCCCAAGTGACGGATGGTGTGATTCAGGGAAAATATGTTCGTCTGATCTTAAAAGAACAGGCGGATAAAAACGCATTACTGCAACAAATCGGGCTGCCTGAGGGCAATATCGTCGATGCCGAACCGCGTTTCGAAGATGCCTTTATCGATTTATTGGGAGGCGGCCCGTCCCATCGCTCCGAATTAGCGGAGATCATGCCGCAAATCCCGCCCAATCCGACAGAAACCGTGATCGAAGCCCGTGATCTGACGAAAAAATTTGGCGATTTTGCGGCCACTGACCATGTGGATTTTCAGGTGAAACGCGGGGAAATCTTTGGTCTGTTAGGGCCGAATGGTGCCGGAAAATCAACCACCTTCAAAATGATGTGCGGCCTGATGATCCCCACTTCGGGTAAGGCGCTGGTTCTGGATATGGATTTGAAAACTGGTTCAGGCAAGGCTCGCCAGCGCCTTGGCTATATGGCGCAAAAATTCTCACTGTATGGCAACCTGACGGTTGAGCAAAATCTTAAGTTTTTTTCCGGTGTTTACGGCCTGAAAGGTCGCCGTCAACAGGAAAAGATGGCCGGTATGATCCGCGCTTTCAATCTTGAGCCAATTTTATATCAAAAAACGGATAGCCTTCCGCTCGGATTTAAGCAACGGCTCGCCCTTTCCTGTGCATTGATGCACGAGCCTGATATTCTGTTTTTGGATGAGCCCACTTCGGGCGTTGACCCGCTGACCCGCCGCGAATTTTGGCTGCATATTAATGGCATGGTGGATAAAGGGGTCACCGTAATGGTGACAACTCACTTTATGGATGAAGCCGAATACTGTGACCGTATCGGGCTGGTATTTCGTGGCAAACTGATTGCTGCCGGCACACCCGATGAACTGAAACAACTGGTTGCCACGGATAAGCTCCCGAATCCTTCCATGGAAGATGCTTTTATCGATCTCGTGGTGAACTACGATAAGGAGCCGCAATGAGTCATTCTGAACAGGCAACCTCCCAGAAAGCGGTCAGTTTCTCATGGCGTCGCTTGAAAGCACTCTGTATCAAGGAGACGAAACAGATTGTCCGTGATCCCAGCAGTGCGTTGATTGCGGTGGTTATTCCGTTGATGTTGCTGTTTATTTTTGGTTATGGCATTAACCTGGATTCCAGCAAACTTCGCCTCGGTATTCTCATGGAACAACAGAGCGAAGACGCCCGTGAATTCGTGCATGTATTTACCGGATCGCCCTATATTGAGGCCACGATCAGCGACAATCGCCAGCTCTTAATCAAAAAAATGCAGGAAAACCAAATCCGGGGCATTATCGTTATCCCGGTCAATTTTGCTGCCCAGCTTGCCCGCTCAGACAGCCACGCGCCCATTCAGGTGATCACCGATGGCAGTGAACCCAACACTGCGAATTTTGTTCAGGGTTATACCAAAGGCATCTGGCAAATTTGGTTACAACAACGCGGGCAAAATCATGGGGTATCCACCACGCCCTTGATTGATACGCAAATTCGCTACTGGTTTAATCCCGCTGCCATCAGCCGGCATTTTCTCATTCCCGGCGCCATTTCCATTATCATCACCGTGGTAGGCGCCATTCTGACTTCACTGGTGGTCGCCCGTGAATGGGAGCGCGGAACGATGGAAGCGCTGCTTTCAACCCAAGTGACCCGCACCGAGTTACTGCTCGCCAAGTTATTGCCTTATCAATTGCTCGGCTCTTTTGTCATGGTACTTTGCATGATATTCACGGTATTTGTGCTGGGGGTTCCCTATCGCGGCTCACTTTGGGTATTGGCACTCGTCTCCAGCCTCTATCTGGCTACCGCCTTGGGGATGGGATTGCTGATTTCCACCCTGACACGTAACCAGTTTAATGCGGCGATGATCTCGCTAAATGCGGCTTTTTTACCTGCCATCATGTTGTCTGGTTTTGTGTTTGAGATAGACAGTATGCCGGTGCTGATTCAGGCTTCGACTTATGTCATACCCGCACGTTACTTTGTCAGCAGCCTACAGACACTCTTTCTGGCCGGCAATATTGGCACGGTATTAATGACCAATCTGCTCCTGTTAATCGCCAGTTCGATTGTCTTTATCGGCCTGACCGCGTGGAAAACCCGTCGGCATCTGGATTAAAAAGGAAAGCGCATGTTTTATCGTCTGTATACCCTCATCATGAAAGAGTTGCAGTCTCTTCTGAGAGAACCGCAAACACGGAACATTTTGATTTTGACCGTGATTATCCAGATGATCCTGTTTCCGTGGGCAGCCACGCTGGAAGTCAAAAACGCCACCATTGCCATTTATAACGAGGATAAAGGGCAGGCATCGATTGAGTTAACCCAGCGGCTGGCAAAATCAAAAGCTTTTCCTGATGTTATTTTGCTGACCAGTTCACAAGCCATCCGCCCGACGCTGGATGACCGTAAAGCGCTGCTGCTGGTGCGTTTTCCCCAAAATTTCAGTGCTAATCTCGCCAATCATCATCCGGCTTCAATCCAGGTTTTGCTGGACGGGCGTAATTCAAACAGCGCTCAGATTGCGGCCAACTATATCCAGCAAATCGTACTGGATTACCAGAAGCAGTTATTGGGCAATAGCGCTGATTTCAATAACAGTGAATTAATTATTCGTAACTGGTATAACGCAAATTTAGATTATAAGTGGTTTGTTGTCCCGTCACTGGTTGCCATGATTACCACCATTGGCGTGCTCATCGTGACGGCACTGTCGGTCGCCCGTGAACGGGAACAGGGCACGCTGGATCAATTGCTGGTTTCCCCATTGGCGACGTGGCAAATTTTCCTTGGCAAAGCCATTCCGGCGTTAGTCGTCGCGACCATGCAGGCCAGTATTGTGTTGCTGATTGGCACCCTGTTTTATCAAATTCCGTTCGCCGGTTCATTGCTGCTATTTTATGGCTGCATGTTAATTTACGGCTTATCTCTGGTGGGTTTCGGCCTGCTGATTTCTGCGGTCTGTTCCACCCAACAACAAGCATTTATTGGGGTATTTGTGTTTATGATGCCCGCAATTCTGCTTTCTGGTTATATCTCTCCGGTTGAGAATATGCCGGTTTGGTTACAAAACATCACTTGGATTAACCCCATTCGGCATTTTACGGATATCACCAAGCAGATTTATTTGAAAGGGGCAGATTTAGCCGTTATCTGGCCCAATTTATGGCCGTTGTTGGTCATTACTGCAACAACCGGGGGGATCGCTTATCGGTTGTTTCGCAGCAAGATTGCTTGATAATCCCTTTACTCAATATAAGACCCTAATCAATAGGAGAGAGCGGATATTGATAAATTCTGCTCTCTTTCGTAAGGTTTTCTTTTTTCAGGGGGTATCTAAAGTTGATAACCGGATCATATTACGCTGCATCAATCGATAACCAGAGGCTGCGGCCAAGAATATAATGATACCGGCAACCAAAGTCACAAAAAATCCTGATTGAATTCCCATTTTATCTATCACCCATCCAGTCACCGAAGCGCCACAAGCAATGCCAATACCCAATCCTGTTACCATCCAAGTTAAACCCTCAGTCAAATTGCGGGAAGGCACCATATTTTCCACTAAGCTCATTGCAACAATCATTGTTGGAGCAAAAAATAAACCAGAAACAAATACCATCGCAGCAAGTGTCAAAACATCATGAGCCAGCAACAACGGTATTGTTGTCAGCATTGTTGCTAGTGACGTAAACATAAACATACGTGGTAAAGCGATATTTATTTTAATGGACCCGAATGCTAACCCCGACAGGCAAGAACCAATGGCATAGACCGATAAGACAATACTTGCAGCGGCAGTTTTCCCATGCTGTTCAGCAAAAGCCACGCTAATAACATCAATAGTGCCTACAATGGTTCCCAATGCGATTAATGACAAAATCAATATTTGTATTGAGGGCATTTTTAAAATAATACTTTTATTTTCAACGCAATAAGGATACACAGGCGGCTCTGTTTGTTTTTGTAATACGAAAATCGTTATTCCAATAGCCAGTAAAAGTCGCCGCAACACCCCCGCAATCCAATAAGATCCCCTCAACTGCGAGAGCATAGTAATAATCCCTATTCCTGCCATCGAAATGGGTATTCGCGCAATTAATCCAGCAATAGAAAATGCAAGTGTTCCAGGTGCGCCAAACAATTCTTTGTACGGATTAACCATAAATACTCCTGAGTGATTTATGAAATCGACGGGCTTATAAAATATAGGGTTACCAAAATACTTACATACGGGAAGTATGTTAATCTAATTGACATTCATTCTGTATGTCAATTATAAAAACCGGCAATATAAATTTGGAGTCGTGATATGGTTCGCAAACCCAGAGCAGAAATGATTGAAGAAACCCGACGGAAGTTAATCGCAACAGCACGTCAACAGTTTGGAACTGTAGGGTATTTAAACACCGTTATGGATGATTTAACGGCTAAAGTAGGCATGACCAGAGGGGCTTTATATCATCACTTCGGGGATAAAAAAGGGTTATTTCTTGCTGTATTACAACAAATTGATGCGGAAATGGATGCCCGTCTGACAGAAATTTCAAGCCGAGAAACAGAAACTTGGACAGCATTCACAGTTCGGTGTCATACGTATTTGAAAATGGCTATAGAACCGGAAATACAGCGGATAGCTTTATGTGACGCATCATCTGTTTTAGATCCTGAGCAGTTACAAACGGCCAGACTACAATGTATTACATCAATCGCCACGCTGTTAAACACACTGATGGACGAGGGTCAGATTACTGTTACTTCTCCTGAAATTTTGGCTCGCTTAATCAATGGAGGGCTTATGGATACCGCTTTGTGGATTGCCAAACATCAACACCATAATCTTGCTTTATCTGAAGCCTTAAATGCTCTTGATGTTTTATTAGGTGGATTAAAGCGTAAGATAAAAACTTAACAAGTAAATTAAATTACTTGAGTTACATATAATTTATATACCTAACTGGTTATGGTAATTTTGAAGCGTAGTAAAACGGTATTCCAGACTATTCAGAACATGTTTATCACTGGTTTTAACTGCCTTAATATATTTTTCTACATATTTCTCAAATTTATTTGTAATGAAACATTCTTTTCCCTGAATTTTTTTATGTTGTTCTGCCGGAATTAAAAATATTTCATCAGACACATATTTTGGATTGGTGATTAATAACGCTTTCGAGTAATCCAGACCTTTTCCTTTGCTACCTTTTTGATTGGCTTTTTGTGTAATATAAGCTGCGTTATGTTTAATCGAAGTTCTAAGAGGGATCGCAAAAGTTAACTTATGGATGTTTATTATAACAATACCATGTCCACGAGTTTTACCTGGTATCCAATTTCCACCTTCATTATCAAGTGCTTGTATAAGATGAGTGTTATCACCATAGAAGGCTTGATCCAATTTTCTTAATTTCATCCTGATCACTTTTATGCAGATCAAAAAAAAACCCCAATTCAGGGGTTTTTCTGGCAGTTAATTCTATTTGGAAATTTCTGTTTTTTACGTGGGGCTTTCCTACCGCCACCATACTTCTGTTTGGAGGTTTCTGTTTTTTACGTGGGGCTCTCCTACCACCACAAACTGCCTTTATATAGTACTACTTAAATATGAGGTTGTCAATCCACTTAACGCCTTGATGCTATATTTTTCCGGTCAGTTGCTTATGCCCCATAATATTCCTTCATTTGGCAAAAAAATTACTGACTATCTATAGAAATTGGCTATCAAGCCGGTAGCTTATTAGGTGAATCCAAGAAATATTAAAATTAACTATAGGAAAATGAGATATTTTTTGTATTCACAATGCCTATAAGTAAAAAGCCCCGCGAGTGCCTGTCTCTTCTACACAAATCCCTCAGTAACAACGAGGGATTTTTTATTGAACTTTTTTAATTAACGTTGATCTGATCCTAAAAGTCTATTTTAGGATAATTTTATGTTTTCTATTGATACTTCTGTCTGGGCGCAAGCAACATTCCAACAGGCTAAATTAGGTGATGCACGTCGAACGAAAAGGCTTATTCTGCTTGCTAGCCAACTGGCGGCTAATACGGGTAAATCCATTGTGCAAGCCCATTCTTCAAGCGCTGAGATTGAAGCGGCTTATCGTTTTGTTCGTAACGATGATATTGACGCCCAAGCCATTGCTGAAGCCGGTTTTGCGGCAACGGTTGATGCCTGTATGGCTCATAACTGTTTATTAGCGTTGGAAGACAGCACTTCTTTGGAGTTTAAGCACCCAACAGCTGCAACTGAGCTAGGACACACAACATCTCATAAAAATTCATCAGGTTTACACGCTCATTCTGTTTTACTCTTTTCACCAGAGGAGCAACAGGTTATTGGCTTAATTGAACAACATCGTTGGACTCGGGATAGTGCTGCTTATGGGCAACGTAAAGACCGAAATCGGCGCGCTTATGAAGATAAAGAGAGTTATAAATGGCAACGCGCCTCACAAGCTATGTCATTGAGACTCGGCGAACAAATGAACAAAGTCATCTCTGTTTGTGACAGAGAAGCGGATATTATTGAATATCTTCGATATAAAACAGAGCAACAACAGAGATTTGTTGTTCGTTCCATGCAAAGTCGATGCATTGAGCAAGCTGATGATAGGCTTCACCCATTTAGTGCATCACTATGCAGTGCTGGGGAACGGAGCGTCCATGTTCAACAAAAAGGCGGTCGTAAATCAAGATATGCCATCTGTGATATTCGATTTGCGCCTATTTCGATAAAAATACCCTCAAATAAAACGGGGCATTCCATCTCACTTTTTTATGTTGGTTGTCAGGAACAAGGTGATAGCGAAGGATTATGTTGGCACCTTTTAACCAGTGAACCTGTTACGACGGCCAAGCAAGCACAGCAAATCCTTGAGTATTATGAAAAACGTTGGTTAATCGAAGATTTTCATAAATCATGGAAAACAGGGGGAACACAAGTCAAAGAACTTCGTATGCAAAGCAAAGACAATTTGGAACGAATGATAGTGGTATTAGCGTTTATTGCGGTTCGTATCCAACAGTTTCGCTATCTTAGTTTACAAACAGAGCGAGCCCAAAAAATAGAGTGTGAAACTCTATTGAGCCCGGTCGCGTGGAAATTACTGTGGTTGAAAACGGAGTCAGAAAAACGGCCAAAACAAGTGCCGAGTCTGCATTGGGCCTATTTACGATTAGGCAAGCTGTCCGGTTGGAATGACAGTAAACGAACAGGAATAGTGGGTTGGCAGAGACTGTGGGAAGGTTGGTTCAAACTTCAAACCCTTCTCGAAGGCTACCAACTTGCACTGTCTCTTGAGTCAGATATGTGATCAAGAGACAGGCATTAGTAGGGCTTTTTACATTAAAGAATGATTAGGTATAAATAATTACCGACGATCACCCAGAATACGCAGCAACATTAAGAACAGGTTAATGAAGTCCAGATATAGCGTCAGTGCACCAATAATCGAGTATCTGCGCAAGTTCTCCTTATCATTAACATCCAATTGTTCACCCATTTCTTTCAGTTTTTGCGTATCGTATGCCGTTAAACCCGCAAAAACCACCACACCGATGTAGGTGATCACCCACATCAATGCCGGGCTTTTCAGCCAGATATTTAATAAAGAAGCCAGAACAATGCCGATTAACCCCATAAACAGGAAGCTACTCAGACCGCTCAGGCTACGCTTGGTGGTATAACCATAAACGCTCAATGCACCAAACATACCCGCTGAAATGACAAATGTGCTGGCAATTGAGCTACTGGTGTAAAATTTAAAGATACTGGAAAGTGTCAACCCTGTCAGCATGGAATACAGCATGAACAACCCTGTCGCCAATGCTCCACTCATTTTATGAACCAAACCAGACAGCACAAAAACTAATGCAAGCTGTGCAATGACTAAGCCATAGAAAACAATGGAGCTACTGAAAATGGCGTCTAAAATGTCAGGTGTATTTGCCACATACCATGCAACAAATGCGGTTAACAACAAGCCACAAGTCATCCAACCATAGACTTGTGCCATGTACGTTTGTATACCAGAACCTGCTTTCTGAACAATCGAACCATTAGAACGTTGATATCGGTCCATGACGATTACCTTTTCATCACAATGTTTAGGGATTAAGAATGTTTAAAAATAAACAATCTATGCAAAAGTTATACATTAGCATAGAACATTAATAAAACCATCCGCCAATGAATGGCTATTTCAGTGACATATTATTTACCTATTCCGTTTCCAGCGATTTGCCGCATCGCGATCACCCGGTCTTGCCTCTACCCAGCGCTCTCCCTCCGCCAGAGATTCTTTTTTCCAGAATGGGGCTTGGGTTTTCAGATAGTCCATGATGAATTCCGTTGCCATAAAGGCCATATCGCGGTGAGAACTGGTGGCACCTACAAATACAATCTCATCCCCTGGATATAATTCACCAATGCGATGGATAACACTGACTCGTTGCAACGGCCAACGTTCATGAGCTTCGTCAACAATTTGCTGCAATATCTTTTCTGTCATGCCGGCATAATGCTCCAATGTCAGTGCCTTAACATGATCGCCCAGATTATGGTTGCGAACTTTTCCGGTAAAAGTCACAACCGCGCCATCTTCATCACATTGCGAAAGCCATTGATATTCTTCGCCAACATGGAATGTCTCCCGTTGAACACGGATCCGCGTATATTTCATTTCTATCCCCCCGTCACCGGCGGGAAAAAAGCCACTTCATCCCCTTCATTCAAAGCATATTCTGCATGAGTAAAAGACTGGTTCACAGCAGATAACACTTTACCTTCCTCCAGTGCCAGCGCCCATCGTTCCCCCCTTTCGGTCAGTGCCTGACGAAGATGCGCGACCGTTGGGTAGTCATTCGGCAGTTCAAGTGAATCCGTCCCCACCAATTCACGGACTTGAGCAAAAAACAGTACTTTTATCATGCCTCCACCTTAAAATTTCCTGATTTGCCACCACTTTTTGCCAATAAACGCACAGAGCTTATGACCATATCTTTTTGCACGGCTTTGCACATGTCATAAATGGTCAAAGCCGCTACCGATGCCGCAGTCAGAGCCTCCATTTCCACACCGGTTTTCCCTGTTAAGCGGCAACAGGATTCGATTCTGACTCGATGGTGTTCTGTTTGTGCTTCCAGCTGGACTTCTACTTTACTGAGCAGCAGTGGATGGCAAAGCGGGATTAATTCCCATGTCCGCTTCGCCGCCTGAATACCCGCAATACGGGCAGTCGCAAAAACATCCCCTTTGTGGTGATCGCCTGTAACAATCATGGCTAAAGTTTCAGCCTGCATTTCAACGAACGCTTCTGCCCGTGCTTCACGTACCGTTTCCGCTTTGACAGAAATATCCACCATATGCGCTTCACCCGCCGTATTGATATGGGTTAATTGAGACATTCTTTACTCCTAAAAAATTGCGCCTGAAAAATAAAATCTTGCCGCTAAGTTAGCCGCCAATAAAAGAAAGATTCGGGGTAATGCCGCTGTCACCCTGATGTAGAAAATGCGTTTCACGCTTATGCCGCAAGCCTTCTTGAATACGTCGTTTCAAAGCAGACAGTGAGGCATCATCCGACAATAAATCACGCAATGGAATGCCCTGTTCACCAAACAAGCATAAATGCAAATTGCCAATGGCGGATACCCTCAGACGATTGCAGCTTTGGCAAAAATCTTTTTCATACGGCATGATAAGGCCAATTTCGCCCTGATAATCGGGATGGCGGAAAACCTGAGCCGGCCCATCACTCCGCGCACGTTGTTGCTGTTGCCACCCCTGTTGCAATAGTTGACGGCGGATCACTGCGCCAGAAAGATGATGGTGATGAAAAATGTCACTGCCCTCCCCCGTTTCCATCAATTCAATAAAGCGCAACTGGATAGCACGAGGTTTAATCCAGGCAAGAAAAGCAGGCAGATTGGTATCATTGACATTCTTCATCAGCACGACATTCACTTTTACTGTGTTGAATCCCGCCTCAAAAGCCGCGTCAATGCCACGCATAATCTGGAAAAACTTATCTTGCCCAGTAATCGCGTAAAATTGACGGGGATCTAAACTATCAACACTCACGTTAATCGCGGTCAGGCCAGCCCGTTTCCATTGGGAAACCGCCCGCGCCAGACGGTAGCCGTTCGTTGTCACAGCAATTTTTTTAATGTGTGAGTTTTCATGAACCGCTGAAATAATGTCGCAGAAATCACGGCGCATGGTGGGTTCTCCCCCTGTCAGACGAATTTTTTCTGTGCCAAGTTCAGCAAATGCTCGGCTAACGCGCCGAATTTCTGGCAGGGAAAGAAATGATTTGTGGCCATGAGGCCGATATCCATCAGGCAGACAATAGGTGCAACGAAAGTTACACACATCAGTAATAGACAATCTCAAGTAATAAAACTTGCGTGAGAATACATCGACGAGTTGTTCCATAATAACACCTTCCTGGTACGGGTGCGCTTGCCGGAGATTCTAACGCTTAAGATAATAAAAAGCGAATACCATAACCGATATCTATCTTATTATACAAAGAGTTAACTCATGGTGATAATATCCGCTTCCTGCGGTATTTCTGAAAGCATCATAGTTTGTGATAGATTACATGCGATTTATTAAAGCCCTTACGTTTAGCCAGTAACAGGAATCCTATGCGAAATCGCACATTAGCTGATTTGGATCGCGTTGTCGCCCTCGGCGGTGGTCATGGACTTGGACGCGTCATGTCTTCTCTTTCTTCCCTCGGTGCCCGCCTGACAGGCATTGTCACGACAACAGACAATGGCGGCTCAACCGGTAGAATACGACGCTCGGAGGGGGGGATCGCATGGGGCGATATGCGCAATTGCCTCAATCAGTTAATCACGGAACCCACCGTTGCTTCTGCCATGTTTGAATATCGCTTCAGTGGCAATGGCGAATTATCTGGACATAATTTGGGCAATTTAATGTTGAAAGCGCTGGATCATTTAAGTGTCCGCCCTCTTGAGGCGATTAACCTGATCCGCAATCTACTGAAAGTCAATGCACAGTTGATTCCTATGTCAGAGCAGTCGGTTGATTTAATGGCTGTTGATGATCAAGGTAATACCGTGTATGGCGAAGTGAATATCGATAAGCTCAATTGTGTACCACGGGAACTATTGCTTTACCCTCATGTCACCGCCACAAAAGAAGCCCTGGAGGCTATTGAGCAAGCCGATTTGATTTTGATCGGCCCAGGTAGTTTTTTCACCAGCTTAATGCCATTGTTATTACTGGAAGATCTGACACAATCCCTGCGCCGCAGTAATGCTAACATGATTTATATCAGCAACTTAGGCAAAGAACTCAGCCATGCTGCCGCGGAACTCTCATTAAAAGATAAACTTGAAATCATGGAAAGCAAGATTGGCCGCAAGATAATTAACGCGCTGATTATCGACCCGCGTACTGATATCAGCCCTTTCAGCGACCGGATCGTGACACAACAGGTTTTGGAAGCACAGGATATTCCTTACCGCCATGACCGTGAATTATTACATCAGGCCATTGAACATACTCTGCAAAAATTGGGATAGCTATTTCTGGCTGGATATATACTCGTCGTACTTTCAAGATGCTTTTATTATCACCCCGTGCGGCGGGGCGATAATAAATTACTTTCGTCTTGCAAGCTGCAATTTGACGTTGATCGGGTATATTTCAAATTAATTTTCAGGAGTTGGCGATAAATTGTGCCCGCAGTGCCTGAACCTGATCACGAATATTGGCCGCCAATTCAAACTCAAGATCCCGTGCATATTGGTGCATTTTCTCTTCCAGCTGACAGATTTTGTGCTCCAGCTCTTTCGCCGGCAAGTTGCGGTAATCGTCCGTACCCGCGGAAGTTTTACTTTTTCCTCTCGCTTTCCCTTTACCATTGACCGGCTGACCAATTTTCAAAATGTCACTGATTTTTTTGTTCAGTCCTTGCGGCACAATACCGTGTTCTTCGTTAAATGCCCGCTGCTTAGCACGACGGCGCTCTGTTTCTTCGATGGCTTTCGCCATCGAATTTGTGATCTTGTCTCCATATAAAATGGCCTTACCATGCAGGTTACGCGCTGCACGGCCGATGGTCTGGATCAGAGAGCGCTCTGAACGCAGGAAACCCTCTTTGTCTGCATCCAACACAGCGACAAGGGAAACTTCCGGCATATCCAAACCTTCACGCAGTAAGTTAATGCCAACCAAAACATCAAATTCACCAAGACGCAGATCACGGATAATTTCTACCCGTTCAACGGTATCAATATCGGAATGGAGATAACGCACGCGTTCGCCATGCTCTTCCAGGTATTCAGTCAAGTCTTCCGCCATTCGTTTGGTTAAGGTTGTGACCAACACTCGCTCATTTTTTGCTGCACAGATACGGATCTCAGACAGTAAATCATCCACCTGAGTTGCCACAGGACGCACTTCGACTTCAGGATCAATGAGCCCCGTCGGGCGCACAACTTGTTCAACCACTTCGTGACCCGATTTTTCCAGTTCATAGTTGCCGGGCGTAGCGGAAACATAAATGGTCTGCGGAGCCAACGCCTCAAACTCCTCAAACCGCAGAGGGCGGTTATCCAGCGCGGATGGCAAACGGAAACCATATTCCACCAATGTTTCCTTACGGGAGCGATCTCCCTTGTACATGCCGCCAATCTGAGGAATAGTCACGTGGGATTCATCCACCACCAGTAAACCCTCTGCTGGCAGGTAGTCAAACAGTGTCGGCGGGGGTTCACCGGCAGAACGCCCAGACAGATAACGGGAGTAGTTTTCAATGCCAGAGCAATAACCCAATTCATTCATCATTTCGAGATCAAATTGGGTTCGCTGAGTAATGCGCTGCTCTTCCAGTAATTTATCTGACGACAACAGAACCTTGCGCCGTTGTTCCAGCTCCGTTTTGATCTCTTCCATCGCCTGAAGGATACGTTCGCGCGGTGTCACATAGTGGGTCTTGGGGTAGATGGTATAACGCAGCACATTGTATTGAACCTGCCCCGTCAGCGGATCAAACAGAGACAGACGCTCGACTTCATCATCAAATAATTCTACGCGCAAGGCACGCTCATCCGATTCTGCGGGGAAAATATCAATGACTCCACCACGCACCCGAAATGTTCCGCGTTGGAATGCCTGATCATTGCGGGTATATTGTAATTCCGCCAGACGACACAAGATGGCACGCTGGTCAATTAACATACCCTTCGTCAAATGCAGCATCATTTTCAAATAGCTATCAGGATCACCCAAACCATAAATCGCAGAGACCGAAGCCACCACAACGACATCACGGCGTTCCAGCAAGGCTTTCGTTGCAGACAGACGCATCTGTTCAATATGTTCATTCACTGAAGCGTCTTTTTCGATAAAAGTGTCGGAACTGGGCACATAGGCTTCAGGCTGATAATAATCGTAATAGGAAACAAAATACTCCACGGCATTTTCAGGGAAGAACTCTTTCATTTCGCTATAAAGCTGTGCCGCTAATGTTTTATTAGGGGCAAGGATCATCGTGGGTCGATTTAGATTTGCGATCACATTGGCAATCGTGAAAGTTTTACCCGACCCCGTTACCCCCAGAAGTGTCTGATGAGCGAGTCCATCTTCCAGCCCTTCTTGTAATTGTCTGATGGCCGATGGCTGATCGCCTCCCGGTTTAAAATCAGAATGTAACTTGAATACCTTGCTCGTTTCTTTGCTCATTTTCCCCACGCCATCCGTACACTGACAAAACGCTTTTATGATACTGGATAAAAAAACAGCTTCAAGTCAATTAGCAAAATAATGTCTTACCGCAATATGATAATAACTTTTCGGTATTAACCTTTAGTTAACATTAATAGTGGCTATTTTTATCCCCAGATAATGATCTTGCTTTTTTCTATTTTTGT
>NZ_JAQRFJ010000061.1:0-18421 GCF_028599065.1 Xenorhabdus sp. PR6a
ATTACTAATATATAATATTGAGAGCAAGGTATTATTAACTGTACATTTTTGCAACCGCAGTACCGAGAGCTGTCAGTTTATAAACGATACGGTTGTATGCACCACCAGCGGAACGTTTTCTCAATCCCCCCTTAATGACGAGACCTTTTTTAATCAAGGCACGGATAGAAAACTGCATTGACTGCTTTGTCGTTTTGTAAGGCAGCATTTCCAGTAATTCATCCATATCAACCGGATTCTCTCTTTCCATTCCGATCCATACAGTGCGGATAATCATTTTTTGTTTTTCAGTGACGTCCATGTTGTATTCCTTTCTACAAAATCATTTTTAAGCGTTCTAAATCCATTCCTGAGCACACTTCTTGATTATCAAATGCCAGAAGTGGTATTTCACTCGGAAGTGCTTTCCCGAAGTCTGGGTTGCGATATGCGCCATACAACGGGGTTGTAAAGCTGAGGTTGTGAATTTCCTTGAGTAATTTCACAATCGCTTCTTCGGTTATTAGCGTGTCAAGAATGTCCTGAATAGTTGTGCCACGATTACGACCCGCTTTCGCCAACGACGAATTCTTGTGGTAGTTGGCAGCCAGATCAGCCAGTGCTCGGCGACGGCGTGTTTCCGTCATGGCAAACAGCTCACCCACGATTGCCTCGGTATCACCGGCATCCGAACGGAAGTGACGCTGATAAACCCGCAATGCGCTTTCGTAGGTTTTCGGACGCTCCGGCCGAATAAATTCAAACCCGGCTTTCATGGCAAACGGATTGTATTTACTCATAGAGGATTGAATCTCAATGATCGGCTTATCGTGCATACGGGAAGCGATATTGATTAACCGGTAACTGATTCCTAACCCACGATAAAGAGTGTCAATCACACAACGACTTATCACTGCAAAATTGGCATTCACATACTTACCCCAATACTGATTCGCCACCGTTGTATTGGTTGTTGGTTTCAGCTTAGGAAACATTCGGTGACGCGGTGCAAGCAATAGCTTCGGATATGCCATCACGACAACACCAACCAGACGGTCGCCAATCGTGCACTTGTAGTAACACGGTGCAAATGGCTTACCGTCAGTCTTGTAGTGAAGTGATTTCAGTTCATGCCAGTCTTCAATCGTGCCTTTCGACACAACCATTTCCTTCATAAAATCGAGGTGTTTCGGAAAGAACTCAGCCTTATGGCGTTGAATCACCGTACCGCCCATGCTCAACCCTCCGTCGCGTAATCAACTTTCACACGCTCTTTGTAGTGTTTGGTGATAGTGATGCTCGGACGTAAGGCGTTGATCAGGTCTTCATGAGTGGTGGCTACCATCACGGTAGCGCCAATTTTA
Source organism: Xenorhabdus sp. PR6a (assembly GCF_028599065.1). Lineage (NCBI taxonomy): Bacteria > Pseudomonadati > Pseudomonadota > Gammaproteobacteria > Enterobacterales > Morganellaceae > Xenorhabdus > Xenorhabdus sp. PR6a. The sequence goes on from NZ_JAQRFJ010000061.1 coordinate 1,344, forward strand.
CGCGCCGCTCGCTGGAAGTTAGAGGCAACAGCTTGTGCAGTTACACGGTCTAATACCGCCCCGAATTCATCCGCCGCCCACACGTTCGCACCAGACTCGATCAGTTTTGCGATTTTTAATCGGTAACGCTGTCCATCAGACATCTCGGATGGCTTGCGAATAAACAAGTAGGCATCGTTGAGTCCTGACATCGACAACAGACTTAATGCCTCTGCGGTTGTCTTTCCGACCTGATCAATGACGTTTTTATCGTCATCAAAGGTAATATCATCAATGGATGCAACAGTTTTTCCTTCCTCTTTCATCAGGCGTTGCAATTCACGCAAGATCACCGATTTACCTGAGCCTGATTGCCCTGTGATATAAACAACCTCCCCCTGATCTATTTTGACTGGCAGATTGTCGTATAAAGTGAATTGCTTATCATCCATGCCTAAGCCGAAAGATTCCGCTACTTCGAGTGTGCGAGTAGTTTTAGTGACACGGGTATCAAATGAAACGTTAATCAGATAGTCGTTCATGACTGCTCTCCGTACATTTCCTGAGAAACTTTATCTGCAAACGCCAGAAATGCGTCCAGACCCTCTTTTCCCGTAGTTTCTTCCATGTGGGCGAGTAAATCCCCAACGATAATTGCGGAGCTGGCAGGGATGGATTTAAAGCCCATTACGTCACTGAGACGAACGTCTTCTTTTGCGACCTCACGAGTGATCTCGTCGTGTTCTTCTTTCTGACGATCGGTTTCCAGTGACAGGTCAGATACCAAGTCGTCGGTAGCCATTGAGCCAGCCATATCTTCAACCAGAACACTTAATTCACGCTCAGAAAAACCGTATACGTCTACGTCGTTGTCGATCAGCCCTTTCAGTTCCTCTTGTAAAAGCAATGCGTCATAATCAGTGCTGGATAAACGGTTATCTTCGAGTCGTTTAGCCGCGACTTCTTTTGCGTTGAGATCGTCACGAATAATGACGGGTACTTTTGCCAGACCTGCAAAAATTGAGGCTTCGGTACGACCATGACCGGTGATAATCACCCTGTCTTTATCAACGGTGATAGGCTGATCGAATCCACGCTTTTTAATCGCTTCTGCGAGGTCTTTAATTTGCTGCTCGTTGTGCTTTTTCGCATTTTTTTCATACGGAATAAGCGTTCGCGGGTCTAAATAGATAATCTCAAATTGCTTTTCCATCAGCGCACTTCCTTATATTTTTCAGCAATCACCAGCAGAGCCTCACCAGCATCTTCCATTTTGTTACCGGTCTTAATGGCTTCGTCACGGATCACTGCCGCAATAACGGCTTCGATTGTTTCTGCCGCTTCCGTTGCCACTTTGAAACGCATGGTTTGGTAGGCGCTTGTCTCGCTTTTTTCAGCACGTTCACGCAGGGATTCAGATCCGGATTCATCCATCCCAGTTCCGGTACCCATTTCACTACTTAACGCCTCTAACTCACGAAACGCAGCTTCGGTTGAAATGGTTGGCATAATATCTTTGAGAATGTCGTCAATAGGAGCAAGGTCAGCAAAGTTGTAGGAGATATCAGCCTGAATTTCCTCCAGCAGTCGGGCGAAACTTTCAGCATCGTCTTCACCGTATCGCTCGTTATCGATAACTGAGATTTGTTTTGCAGTGGAATCATCGATCACGCCTAAATTGGCAATCATGATGGTCGGCATTTTGAGTTCTACAGCGATTCTCCAACGATGCTCGCCGCCCAAGATTTCGTATTTGTCGCCAACCTCACGAACAATGACAGGCTTGAATAAACCGAGTCGTGTTACTGACTCTTTGAGCTTATCCATATTCATCAACGGAACGCTGTTCGTATTCCAGCCGTTAGGAACAAGTAGCTCCGTCTTTACCTCTAAAAATTTAGTTTTACTTTCCATTGTGTTTTTCCCATACTTTTCCATAAGTATTTACTTACAAAGTATAATGATTTTTTTATAAAACATAAGGTCTTATTCATGGATATCGTTATTGCATACAACGCAGTCAACGCATTAGTTAGCAAAAATGCCGACGAAAGCGTATTGCGTTGTGTTCAGGATTCACTGAACTATGAGGTGGATGGAGCGCAGTACAAATCGAGTGGATGGGATGGCAAATCAACGATGTTCAACTGGTCTACCCGCAGTTTTCCATCTGGTTTTGTTCAGGCTGTAAAAAGTAAGCTGGAAAAAGCCGGCCATCGGGTTTTACTGCAAAGGAAACCGATGATTGAGCCATTGGGTCAGCCAAATCCAAAGATAAATGACTTTCCTTTCAACCCCGATTATCTGTATCAGGATGAGACGGTTGAGAGGATGGTCAAAATGGGCGGAATGATCGCCCAAATCGCTACTGGTGGTGGAAAATCCAACATTGCGTGTAAAGCCGCTGCCAGAATCAATCGATTGGGTCTGTTTATCACCACGCGATCAGTGCTGATGCACCAGATGAGAGCCAACTTTCAGCGATCTATTGATTACCGCGCTGAGAATGGAGAACCTCACCTTAAAGGTGAGAAAGTTGGCATCATCGGTGACGGTTTATTTCACTTTTCACGTCATATCAATGTCGCAACTATTCAAACACTAACCAGCTTTCTTGATGAGTACCCACGCTTTGTTGAAAAGCTACCACCGAAAGGTAAATCGGGTAAAAAACTACACCCAACCAAAGAAGAACAGCGGAAAGAGTGGGAAAAAAAACGCAATTTTCATTATCGCAGACAAGCCGCCGTCAAAATGTTGCTTAGAGAGGCCGCATTACTGATCCTTGAAGAAGCGCACGAATCTTCCGGTAACTCGTTCTATGATATTTCTCGTATGTGCATCAACGCTGATTATCGCTTGGGGCTGACAGCTACGCCATTTATGAAAGATTCAGCGGAAGCCAATATGCGTTTAATGGCGGTGACCGGTTCTATTGGAATCAAGGTGTCTGAGAAGTATTTGATCGACAGAGGCATTCTAGCTAAACCATATTTCCTATATTTGCGAACAGACTACACGCCGGATGAGGTAAATATCAGTAATGACCTGAAAGAAACCGTTGGAAATACCCGTCTTGGCAGAACCTCGCCTTATGCCAGAGCCGCGAAACTCGGTATCACATACAACCTTGCCCGCAACAGTCTCATTGTTCACCAGGTGAAGAAAATGGTCAGTTACAACTTGAGCGTGATGATACTGGTTAAATTAACCCGTCACGGTGACATCTTAAAAGAAATGCTCGAAAGCATAGGTATCAAGGCTGAATTTATCTTTGGCGAAAACAATCAAAAAGAACGTATGGCACAACTCGATAAACTGCGGAACCGGACGATTGATGTGCTCATCGGTTCAACCATACTCGATGTCGGGGTGGATGTGCCGGGTGTGGGCGGTGTTATTTTGGCTGGTGGAGGAAAGGCAGAGGTTGAATTACGTCAGCGTGTCGGTCGTGGATTACGTAAAAAAACAGATCAGACGAATATCTGTTTCGTAGTTGATTTCTTAGACTACTCAAACAACAAGCTATTAGAACACTCATTTGAGCGCCGAAATATCATTCGTGAAACAGACGGGTTCCATCAAGGTATGTTGCCGGAAAGCGGTGAATTCCCTTTTCACTTACTTACCAAATAGCTATAATTTTAAAAAAGGTATTTTTCTAAAGGTATTTTATGATAAATAAAACAAAAGTGGTTCAGTTCAGAGCCACACCTAAGTCACATGAGAAGTTGGAGCAGTTAAAAGCCAGACTTAAAGAAAAAGGTGTCAAGCCGAGTATCGAGCTGATGCTGAATACCATCTTAGAAAATATGACACTGACTGATTTTGACAAATCAACAAAAGCTCTTGTCGAGGCAAGTAGCGTAAAAACACGGCTGCTCAAAATGTTCAAAGATGGTCGCATTACTCAGGAAATGCTTGATACATTGCTTAAAAACGCGGAATCAAACGAAGTAAATTAAGCCGTCAAATACTCCTTTTTCCCCTTTGTTATCGTCCTATGATCCGCTCCGTTCACACAACACAGCAAAACGGAGCGAGCTATGTCTAAAACTATTTTTGCCAATGATTTAAAAAAACTTTCTTTTGTTAAAAACATACAAATAACAAAGAACGCTAACTTCTGGTCGCCAGAAACAACACAAAGCTATCGTGAAGGGCAAAGATATGCGGCTGAATTTGCTGATTTATTGAGAAAGTACCCACACACAGCTAGTGCAAATTTACTCGCACGTACACTTTTGGATATGGCATCTGATTTAAAGCAGAAGTCACCTACCGCACTTGGGTTTATTGGTCTTATTGAGCATATTTTAGTAAATACCGATGTATCGGCTAAATCTATTAGTGAGTTAGTCCGACAATTCGTTGAATCTGACAATCTGTCAAAAAATATCATTTCCGATCTGTCAGACCTTGAATCGTCAGATGCGGGTGTTGAAAAATGCTATGGGCGGCTTGAAATGTCAAAGATTCTTGGTATTACACCTTACCGGCTTAAATCGCTGCTTGAGAGTCTTAATTGGATAAAGGTATCTGACGGCGGAGCAACAAAACAGTCTTTAAGGGATGGATTTATGAAACTTGATACCAGTAGCGATAATATTAAACCGGTAGTGACTGAGAAAGGCTTGGCGATGCTAAAAAAGGTGGCTTTCAAGTAAGGCTAAGGGGTGGAAAACCACCCCTGTATTATTACAAGCAATCAATTTAACGGGGGTTGTTCAGTATCAGGATTAGATTCCTCAATCGCCCTTTTGATTTTTCCATAAAGCCTTGTAACTCTGTCTAATTCCTTATTATATCGGTAACCATCTTTATCAATTGCATTTTGTGATCGAAAAGTTTTGAATCTTATTATCGGATATGAAGAATTCTTGATATAAATATCCACACCTAAGGAGTTAATTTTATTCATTGATACCGTTGTTGTTTTACTTTTGCTTGATAGTCCACCTAAAATCGCACCTACTCCGCCAGCAATAGCAAAACCTGTAACCCCTCTAAGCAACGCATTATTGGTCGTTACTGAGTTTGCAATTGTAACGTCACCTTCTTTTAACTCAACACCTACAATATCTGAATAATCAATCGTGCTCACTGATATTTTCTTTCTTATAATTCCTTTAGCAATAGCCAATCTTTTACCTTTAGAGTCAAAAGCAATAGCAACACTATTATCATCACTTATATAACATCTAGGAACACCTACCGAATCGGCTATTTTTTTTCTAACCAAATCTGCCGTCTTCGCTTCATTTGAGTAGAGTACATAGAGTGAGATAATCATAACCAATAAACCGCAGAGAAGAATTATTAAATAAATCATTTTAGGTTCTCTTTATTATTCAAATACAGAATTTTTTATTTCAGTTGAGATGTCGGTGTCACGAATCAATGAATCGCCGCCATTAGCACCTAAGAAAATTGTTTTTACTCTAAAAACATTAACTGAATTTGGTTTTATATTAGCGATCAATGTCTTCGCAAATGAAAAGCAACCAGATCCACTTAGAAATTCACCGAGAATATATTCACCAGAGTTCACATTTAAAGTCACTTTTTCACTTGGCATTAATTCAGCAATTCTTACACCTTGAAAGAAAATGTTAGACACACATGCTGAATAAACTACACCTGCATCCCTCTTGATGATTATTGTGCTATCACCACTGGTATTATCCCTACCTTTTTCCCAATACATTCTCTCAACAGGTACTTCTTTTGACGCAGAGGCGTTTAATCTATTAGAAGAACACCCAGAAACTATAATAGGTAGCAGCATCGCCAATAATAGTTTATTTTTCATTCATTTTTTCTCTTATAATTTTCGGTGCAGAACCATCGACTACAGCTATTGTAAAGACATTTGAGGAATTTGGTAATATCTTTACCGTCAGTGAACTAATAAGCGAAGCACATAAAGCACTTCCGCTTAAATATGTAGTTAATGTGTAATTACCGGGAAGCGCATAAAAAGTGGCCTTTTCTCCAATTTCCAGTTCAGCAACTTTTATTCCATTAAGCTGAATATCTTGTATACAACCTGAGCCAACAAAACCTCGATCTCTTTTTACAATGATCTGACTTTTTGCCCCTTCATTGCCCTTGTCTGATTCCCAAAACATCCTATCTGCCGGCACTTCCTTTGATGCAGCAACGTCAAGCCTTGTGGAGCTACAACCAGAAAGCAAACTAGAAATAACCAGAATAGATGGCAAAATTACCCTATTTTTCATACAACTTCTCTCTTATTGATAATGATTCTTATTGTATGTTTGTGTAAGTATTCACTGCAAGAACAAACACCCGATTATTACGTATCTCTTGCTGTTAAGTCTTTGGTATAATGACTAAATTGGAAAAGTTGAATAAAAATGAGCGCAGAATGAACAGCGAGTTACCTAAAGTAGACATTACATATGGCACAAAAAGGCACGGTGAACGTACCTACAAGGATTTCAAGTTTTTCGTCATATCTGCAACTAAAGGTATGTATTCGGTTGATGTTACTACAATCGGTGGTGATAGATTTAAAAGTAACATTATTAAGTGCAATAACAGAAATAGTGTCATTGTCTTCTCTGACCGACGAATGTTGTTTTGCCAGATAGCAACTATTACTCTTATACCTCGACAGGAGGTTGAGGTGGTTGACTCAGTGGCGCAATTTTTTGATAAATCAACTTTACCTAAAACAAAAACATTTCATCTTATTCTTAACAAATCCCATGCCGTAGAGAAACATATAGCGGTATTTATGAAAGATGGAAAAATTTATAAGGGTGAGAAATCAAACCACGACTACGATTCTCTACAACTTTTGAATCAAGATGGTGGTTTGGTGCTTTTAATGTACGACGCGGTTAAACGTATCGTTCCTTTTGAGTCTGACGGCTCACTTGCTGAGTAGATTGCGTTTAATATATTATTACGCCTTATTGTATATATAAAAATAAGGCGTTGTATGCACAAGAATACGTTTGTTTCCACAAAAACACTAATAAATTTTATGAGAAACAAATATGGCGAAGAAGTTTCTTATACAGGTAAGCCTAGAGAGACTAAAGCTTTTGGCTTCTACACTCACGAAAACCCTACTACTAGATTTTACAATTCTCCGACACATCTAAAAAGCTATGTTTACATCAAAGAATCTTTAGGTGTAAAAGAAAATACCCCTTTTAGGGTTGTAATTTATCCGTTTGATAGAATAATTCAACAAAAGCTGGAAAATATCCCTGCTGCTAAAAATAATCTTATCGCATTTAATCATTCAATATTAGGAATGAAAACAGTAAAAAGCACTGGTTATGTTAAGTTCACAACCTCTACTCCAAATACACCATTTGGTATAGAAGTCGCTATTTTCGACGTCAATGGGTTGGAGCAACTCATCACATTTATCAATAAATTACATGATGGCGCTACTGTGACTCAAGCCGCTTACCCACCTTCTTCAAAATCTAAAATTAATTAGTTATCTCTCACATTATTACCTTGATCGTGATTTAGTCACGATCAAGGTATGTTATATTTGCGGTGAAATCTATATAAGGTTGTTTGTACATCTATCTGTCATTTTTCCCATCGTCACATTATCCCACCAGAAAATTCTATTTATCCACCTAATCTACCTTCACATCCGACCGGATATAATATCAATTTTCAACCCATTGGAATGTATATAAGGCTGAATGTTGATTAAGAGGATTTATTTAGGGAGCACCTTCCGATAACCAAGTATTTTTTCTAAGACTTTTGTTTTTCTTATATACACAAACAAATATGAAAATATTAAAAAAACACTTGAAATAATTTTTAAAAAATTTATTATAGTTTCTATCGAGTGAGACAACACTTAAAAACAAAGTTTTAAAAGCGCATAAGCGCATTACACTAAGGATCTATATCATGGCTCAATTATCAAAAGCTCTCGTTATCTCTTCCGTTTCTTCTATTGCTTCACTGTTAGAGACACAATATAACGATATCAAACAACGCTTATCTGATGTTGCTAACTTATCCAGTAAAGAAAAAGCAGACTTACAAGCAGCCAGTACAAAAGTAAAATACTTTACTGGTTTAGCGTATTTAATCTCAACTAACGAAAAAGCGGTTTCCGCACTGTATTACATTGTTAAAAATACAAAAGCAGAGCCAACGGATTTATTAAAAGAAATTGCTGTTAACTCTTATAGCTTAAATAAATTTGGCTTTATTATTAGTAGTATTTCCAATGGATTTTATAATTATGATTTATCAGATATGAGCGCGTCAAATATCATGGCAATCTTAGATTTTATTACTACTGATAAAACTAAGTTCACGATGCGCCAATATCGTGATCAAATGACTTCTCACAAAGAAAAAGCAGACAAGAAAGCAGATAGTGGATTTACACAAACAAACCAAGCGCTAAAATTGTGTGAGCGTTTGGGTATTGTGTCTTACACTAGCGGAAAGATTAGCTTGGGATATGGTGAATATAAAATCAATTCAGAAAACGATTTAGTTAAATATTTAAAATCTGTTTTTACCAAAGATAAAGAGACTCAAAAAGAATTAGATCTTGCTATCGCTGAATAATCAATCTCTTACTCTATCGAATCCGCTAACAGGTAGCGGATTTTTTGCTTGTTTTCTGCTACTGGTAACACGTCAAACGATCCTCACTATAACGCCACCAATCAGACTATAAACGCTTTTAAATCCTTTCTTATGCAAATCCACCAACTACCATACAGTAAGCGCTTAGAATCGTTATGATAACGTTTAATCTCTTTCTATCTGTCTTTACTGGCAATATTAAACGACACAATCAATCATAAGAGCGAATAAAATCTATTTTGAGACGTTTTAAACATTAAGATAGCAAATCCTATTATCAGTAAGTAAAATCGCTTAGAATAAGAAATATTATCGATTTGGTGCCCCAATGCTGCCGATCTGTTTTCCTATGAATTTTTAGCATAATAAGCCAATATAATCATCATTGGTATAGTAACTCAATATAATTACTATTGATATAGTAACTCTGTAAACTATTAGTCCGCGCTGATTATCGCCTAATTTTCAAATTCTTCGCCTCATGCGTGATGCGACCCTTTCCCCGTTTCCCGAATCCAGCCGTTTCCCTTTTCCCGTAGGCAGTCTTTCTCTCCTTTCCTCCAACATGTTGCCTTTTCTTCCCGTAGGTGCGATTCGGCTTCCCGTAGGGGTAAACTGGCACCCAAAAAGTCCCGCTTTTACACTGGACTCTTTAGGGCGGAGAACCGCAGTTACACAACACACACAACGTTACAGAACAAACAAATTACGGCTAAAATCTTTGTTTAAAGTAAACAAGTCGTTCCCATTTGAATAAATCGGCGTTTTATCCAGTAGGTAGAATGTAAGTGACAACTTCTCACAAGTTGATGGATGCTTATAGGTTTCACGTTCTCTTCGTATCTCATTAGCGATACGCATCTTTAGGCGTAAATGATGACGATTTTCTTCGATTTGTTCAGCAATTTTCTTGTCCAACTCAAGTTCGTGTTCAAGTGCATCATGATCGACAAATCGGTTTTGAGCGTTGCTATGACGATTAAATGCGTTAGAGCGCATATTATTTACTCCGTTTGGTTATTTATCTTGTTATCTTAATGATGTTATTTTCACACATTGGATAAGGCGAAAAAGCGATAAATGACGGGCGTAAAAGATAATGCACTTCGTGTTATAGGCAGATAATTACCTAACACAAACACTCAGTTAAGCATCGGCGTAAATTGCGGTAAGCCAGTCGATAGCCGGGCAAAAAGAGGTCTATTGCCTACGGGAAAGAGGTGGGTAAAAAAGCCGCTACGAGAGCGGCAGGAGAATGGCAATAGCCTAATATTATCTTCCAATGGACTTCCCTGTAATCACAGCATTTCAAATAGAAAAGCGGATCTTCCATTTTATCCGCCAATAATTCTTTATTTCTCCATTTTCTCTTGGGCAGTTTCCATAATCGCCCATTGAGTTAATGTGACCATTTCACTAATCGCTTTATTGCGTTCCGATATTGGGTAATGTTTGGCAATTGCTGTAACATATTTGCCACCCTTCCATTCTTTACGAGTTAGAGCAATCCGCGTATCAATAAGTTTGCCATCTGCTTTGCGATAGATTTCTTCTTCTGCCAACTCAAATTGAGCATGTCCCACTTCCACCTGCATGATAATTTCAACAAGTTCAATTTCACGAGACTCGTTTGGGAAAATCATGTTTTCAGAATTCATCAAGCTCTTAGCCATACTGCGTTCCTTAATTTGTACTTTGTCGTTTTGATGGAAGTATTTTGCCAGTAGCAAATAGGCGAAAAAGCGGAAGCAGTAGGGATGATGAAAAGATAAATGGCGTAGTTTTTATTCTACGCCCCGAAAGTGTCAGACTATTGGCCGCTATTTACCTACATCTACCGTAGGTTCTTCAGTCGGCTTTTCACCTAAAAGCGCCAATACGTTTTCCGGCAGATGTAAAGTCGCATCCATATCACCCAGTACACGCAGGCCAAACATGCCGATCCACGTTGAGCTATTCAGACCGCTTTCCAGCACATCACTTACTTCGACCATCAGGCTTTTAAATTGGCCTTCTACGTCTTTGCGATAGTGTTCGATTACCTCTGTACAAAACTGATCGTTACCACGGCTCAATCGGATAATACCTAAATCAAATTTCTGACTGCGATCTTTACCGGTGATACGTTTGAATGTGGTGGTGGTAACTTCTTCGCCAGTGGCACGATCACGGATAATGGCCGTGATTTCTGCAACTTTCTCACCAGCCGCTCCGTTCTTGCTGGAGGAGTAGTACATATCGAAAACGAGATTTGAGCGGTTAATCTTTTCCATGACAATTATTCCTTGTTACCCAAAGTCCATTATTGGAATGATTATCTTAACTTCTACATTTTGTTATTCAAGTTGTTTTCTTGTTTATTTATTTCCGTAGGTGGCTAATAGTAAAAATAATGGGGAGTCTTAACCCCACTCTTACTTCCCTAATGTTGATGCAATATTTTCATTATCAATTACTTATTTGTTATCAATTACTTATTTGTTTCGTTTTCTTAATTGACTTATTATCAACCATCGGAAACGGCAGAAAAGCAAAACAACAAGGCTGGTGGAATTGGTTAACGGTACGATAGAGCAACCCGTGCCGCAGGGAACCTCAGACAAAAAGTCCATACCGATTGCCGCGCGATATTGCTTCGCTACGTAACTTCCCTTAGATGTAATATTGACTACGGGTGTATTGCTACGGCTACATGCGTACCGCTTCTTTTCTCAGGTCGCAGCAATACACCGCCCTCATCACATCGCCGCCCGAAATTTTTAGATAGAACCTCTCCGCCGTTTCTCATGTCAGCCTGTACCGCGCCGCAGTCTTTCTCCGTTTCTGACCTGTGGTCGTTTCCCGTAGGTAAGAATCGATCTTTTCCTCATGTCCCGTAGGCGACCGTAGGGGTGTTTCGGATGGCCGGATCACTGTGGAGAATTTCTACGGGGAAAGTACGCGCCCGTTTCGATTTTCCGTCTCTTATACTTCTACTGTTTCTACTGTCCTTTATTACTGGTACTCCTCTACGGCTCTTCTACGCATCCGACTACCTATTACATGTAACCGTGATTGCTTCTCTTACATTTCCTACCTGTGTTATTACGATTGATTGTCTACTGTCTTCTCTCTGATGATTGATATGTCAAGAGTGTCCTTATTGCTTCCTGTAATGTCCGATATCGTTCTTACTGTCTTACTGGTGTGATTGATTTTATTTTGGTTATTGTTCTTATTCCTTTTGTTCCTTCGAATGTCTTATTGTGGTTATTTTTTTCTTTCTATTCATTATGAAATATTAGATATTTATCTTATTTGGTTATCTGTAACTTTCTCTTATTGTTTTTGTTTAGTTGATGATGTGGTGGCTATGTATTCCTTGCTGTAATGGTTGACGTGTGGGTTTTCCCTTTGAATTGTTGCTTCGGTAGTTTCTCTTTGTCCGCTTGGTTTGACGTGTTGGAAAAGTGGCTGGCTTGTTCTTCTCTCTGATAACCTGCGGAAGTTAGGTTGCCTGTTAATCTTTGATTGGCTGCCTAGTGGAATTAAGTGAGGTATTTGCCTGCTATGGGTAGGTGGGTTTTCTTAGTATTTGATTTGCCGGAGTGTTGTGTTGTGTTGTGTTGTGTTGTTTTCTTCTCTTGTTCTGATTTGGTTGGCCGGTTAGGTAATTCAGCTCGGATGTTTTGGCTCTCTTTCAAGGGAGTTTGGTGGGTTATTGTATTGAAATTAATTACCACAGCTTGCTTCTCTAATTCTTTCGTCGGTTTCGATTCTGATTATTAAATTGGGTCACAGACTTGTAAGAATGGGTTTGCAAATAGATCAACTTTTTCGCGTTCAAAAGTCGATTTTTTGTTGACTATTCGTTGATCTAATGCATTAGATTCTCAATTAGATATATCTAATTGATTTTATTAATTAAATTACATTAAAAAATGTTTAAAAGTATGATCAATTCACACTTATAGAAAACGTCAACAATGATGCTTGTTTTGTCACCATTATTTACGTCATTTCTACCAATCTGGTGATTAATATAAATTCCTTATTGATGTTGTTTCTTAGTTGAGAAAGTGACCCGTGGGATATACAGAATGATTTATGTATATCCCACTCTTTCCTTATAAAACTTTAAATTCGGTCGATGGTAAATACTTTTACCATCACACCAGTATCTTCAAACTCATTGCTGTACGTGGCGCATTCTTCAACCTTAAACTGGCTTTCATCGATCCATTGCATACGCTCACTACCAGGCATTACCGCCACGCAACGACCACCAGCTTTAAGGTGTCTTATCGCTGCCTCTACATGTGTTTTTGCACGTCCCTCTGAATACGGTGGGTTCATGGCAATTTTATCAAACATTACACTGGCGTTTTCGTCTGACCATTTCAGAAAATCTGCGTTAATAGGTGAATAGCCTTTTGACTCAAGTATCTTGCAGAACAACGGAGCCAGTTCGATACAGGTCGTTTGTTGTGGTGCATCAATAAATGTCAGTAAATCACCACGACCGGCGGACGGTTCAAGCAGTCGGTCACTGTCTTGTAACTCAATAAGGTCAGTGACTAACCGTTGTAATAGCTCTGGTGTCGGGTAGAACTGATAAGTCTTCTGATCCGGCAAACAGCGATTTTTGAGCACAAAGTCTCTTATCTCGCAGAATTCATACGGAAAGCTCCAGCGGCTATCACTGTTATCTCTGACACCGCCGAGTTTACGCATGATGCCGACATACTGTTTCTTCGTTTCGCCAGTGCTGTTTTTCCAATGGTAGCCAAAACTGCTGTACACACCTGTTGATTTTTCAGGTTTATCCATAGCAACAATAAGATTCGCCACATCTTCGTCGACCGGAATCAAAATCTCACCAAACTCTTTAGCGGCACGTTTATTTTTCGGCGTTGAGCGGAATTCTGTCGGAATAGCGTAAGGCAGTGATGCAGCCAGTACCTCATTCAGTTTCCATGCAACGTCAGGGTGAATTTCAATATGCAGATTGCCGTTCATAAACATTTTTATACGGAGAAGATTGCCGTCGATAGGCACCCATTTACCAAAATTACGTGTAGCTGTAGAGGGGTCTGCTCTGTAAACATCACTCAGGACAGTTGCCAGACGCTCAACGCGACCAAATCGACCGTGCGCAAAGAATCGCAGAACGACCCGTAGATCATCAATAGAGTCTTCCCGGTAGGTTGACGTTGAAACCGAATTACTCCAAAAATCACTAATCACATTTGTCAGGATCAACCTATCTGAAAAACCGTAGCTTTTGTTCGTTTTGTGCTTCGGACTCAACGCACAGAATACACCGTACACACGTTCATTCAGGTACATATTGCGGTCGTTCAGTAGCCCCAGCAAAGTTGGGATCACTGAATCCTCACTGAATTCAGGAACGCCTACATATTCTGTCACCGTTCTCATTCTGCCGGCAGTATAAGGATCTGGTTTATCAACCTTAACTTTTCCCTCGATAAACTGCTCACGCCATTCATCACGGAGTCTAGCCGGCATCAGTTGCAGAATATTGGTCATATCAACCACCCGCTGCCAGTACTTAGCTCTCAGGTTTCCTCGAACGTAATCGAGGTCAATACTGTGGGGGATTCGGTACACACCGTGGTTTCCTTCGCCAGGCTTGGCACCGTCATCAAGAAGCTGGTTAATCTTTGAAACACGATCACCCGAAAACAGAATGGAATGAAGCAATTCGCGCTCAGTCACATCACGATGATACTGACCGATAACATCACGGATCTGATTTATTTCCTCGCGGAAAGCAAGGTCTGATTGCTGGAAATGTAGTTCAGTAGTAGAAGCGACTAATGCCGTTGTCATTGTTTTCACCATTATATAAATAACTTCATTTTCTTAATGATATTATTATCTAATTTATAAAAAGGTGAACAACAAATTAACAACGGCAATTGACTATTCAGCGATCAAATCCTTTGTGACCGCTTTTAATTTGTTCAAATCTATAACACCGTAAGCATGGCCTAATCGCATGGCAACGTTTGGCTGACCTTTTAACAAGAGCCATCCCATCGCACCAGCGCAAAAAGATTCTTTGCCAGACGCATGATAAACATGGTCGTCGTCATAATAACCACCCGTTGAGAACGTGGTTTTATGGCATTGGAACACTTTCTGATCATCTTCAAATAATCCTTGCTTAATTGATTCAAGTCTTCCCTCTGCAAGTTCAATTCCGTTCTTTTTCAGGAAAGGGCAGTTGGTACATGGCTGTTTTACAGCAAAAAATTTTCTTAGGTTCATCGTTTTTCATTTACCTTCCCGCGAATAAGCCTCTGACATACGACTTTTGCCTTTTCGCACATTACAATGTCGAACATTGCAAAATGACAGTAACGTGGCTCGATACTCAACTGTTCGGCAAGCCACTTATAGGCTTCAGCTCTCGATATTTTTCCGTTATTTTGTAACCGAATAAAATAAGGCTTACTCTTCTTTCTCGCCTCTCGTATCTCCTTTGTTGCAAGCGTGCCCAAAGGGATAGAGGTGAAAGGGTGCATCCCAACATAAGCACCACAACCTTCACACAAATAAACCCACGGCCATTTGCCGTACTCCTTGCCGTAAATGCGACTATTGTTGGCAATCGATACCTTACTACAGCAGTGACAACAGCTTTCAGGAACGGCAATAACATCTTTTACCCTTTGGGTAGCTTTGCGGCTTGGATTCCACGGAGTCTTAATTGTCATTCTGCCTCCTCTTTTTATTTTCAATGTTAATAATCTCATCGTTATTTACCCTCTGTTTCCATGCTGCTATTGCCTCGGCCTCGTCAGTCCTAGAAATAGAAAAATGACAACTCCAGCACTCTACAGACTGCCCACCTTTGAACCCAACAATAGCCAAATTACTGCCGCCACCACATTTAGGACATGGTGAAATTTCTGCTATCTCTTCCATTATTCCCCCTCCAATAGCTCATCCGGGATATCAATCTCGTCGCCCAACATGGCCGTCACTAGTGCTCTGCAAAATGCAATTTGTATGCTATCGCCAGAAGACAACATCATCATATCGATGCCATTTACAGGTTTACCATACGCGAATGAGCGCCATGTTTTTCCCGTTCCATCCTGAACCAGTCCAAACGATTTACAGTATTTATCTATCAACTGCCCGCACTGCTTCCAATTGGTAGATGGTGAATATTTTTGAGATTTTGCCTGAGACTCAACGCATATCTCACCGCAAAAGCCAACCGTAATAACGGGTTTCTCAAATGCCGCCACTGTGACGTTATAATTACCAATCCATCCATCTTCATCATCACTGGCACGACCACATATATAAATATCCATGCCAATCGCCTTAGCTACAGAAAAATCCAACGCACGACCTATTAATTCGTTTGTTTTTAGTTTCATTCTGCGATCTCAACTCTATTAATTTTTATGACATAATTATTATTATCCCTTACCTACAACCCCTTTATCCATAAGTTCACCAAAACCTATCGTTCCTTCACTCATTCTTTTTTGTATAACTCGTTTTTCTAACCAATAAACTTTAAATGTAGATTTACTTGCCTTACATGTTATTTCCAGACCTTTCTGAGCCACTTTAGTTACATCTTCATCACATTGTTTATTTCTCACTACACTTTTAAATCTCTCATGTCTAATATCGTATTCATCATGGTAATTTTTCATTAACTCAAACACGGTTGATGTTTTTTTCATAATTATATCCAATAAAGTAATATTTTTATTCGCCTCATAAATGCAATTTATAAAAAAGGCTGTCAGTTTTTACTATTTCTGACAACCTCATGATATTCATCACTACTTTATTCGTGCTTAACTTATTTATTTTCGGTTAGAGCAATGAGCGCCTTTGCATGAAGTTCAGCGGATTCGCGGTCAAGATGGATTAGACCGCGTTTTAATCTGATTTCATCGTATGGTAATCCATACCATTCACTACATTCATATAAAAGACTATCGAATCCCAAAATAGGATAATAATATACTTTTCCATGTCCTAATTGTTCTCTTTCTGGCTCAGGAACATCGATATTGCCAATTATGATAACTTTTTCTCTAAATTTATATTCTTCGTCGGGATCGAAATCAAATGATTCATGAATATCTACCCAGAGTTCTTTTGTTACATCACCCTCGGTATAATGACAATCAAATCGCTGAAACCATTCCCACCATTTAGCGTTTGTCTGTGCAATTTCGGCTGCTTTCATCATTAGATCTGCATGTGGGTGTTTAGACATTATTTATCCTCACTAATTCTTGTGACCTTCAATTCATCAGCGACTCGTTGCAGCTTTTTCTTGGATTCTTCATCGAGGCTGTTGTGGAAAGCAATAATATCTTTTAATTGTCTTACTGAATCCCCAAACAAAATCTATGGTCTTCCCCGTTTTTGCAACACTCATTTTGATGTATGGTTGGCTTGCTTAAATCTATCCGGCGTCTCTATGAGTATGGATACCCGCGCCA
>NZ_JAQRFJ010000062.1:0-18004 GCF_028599065.1 Xenorhabdus sp. PR6a
TGTGCTTTTAACTCTGGTGACAGCCTTACGTTAAACATTGGGGAGCGCCCAGCACCTTTAGGGCTTTTATCTCTCTTTGGTGTTGACATGTATAGACCTATTACACTAATATCGAAATCAATAGGTCTATACCTTAACATAAGTTCGTATTCAAATAAAACGCCCCCGAATGGTATTACCAGTACCAGACGAGGGCTAACCCCCACGATAACTACAATATCGAGGTAGCTATGTATCAATATACCTTCCTAATCGGAAAGGACAAAGCCCGTTTATCTGAAATTTCCCCTATGCGCCTTATCTCCATTCAGGGGGTAAGCCATGTTTGAGATCATTGTCACCACGACAAATCAGCATACAGGCGAGATAAAAAAAGAAACTGTCCGCTACAAATACAAGACATTGCGTGGTGCAGAGAAAGCCGCCAATCGTGTTCGCAGTGCTTGTATGCCAGATAATGAAACCGTTGATACTGAAATAGTCCGAATGTACGAGCATAGAGCGCCCATCTCACTGGATCAGGCCATGCACAATACAAGTCTGGCGACCTCTTTATTTTACGTCATTCTTGAAAAAGCCAAGTCTGAATGTTCCATCGATTTAAATAACCTGATTGCGTTGGCCTGTGATATCAATCAGGAAGTCTACCATGCGCTTCAAGCGGCTGTTTATGAGGAATAAGCCATGAGTCAATCATCTGCATATGGATATAACAGCCGTAAAAACAATGAAGAAATCCGCCCAATAGACGTTATCCATACGGTAAAAAAATCCGCCATGAATCATTGGCAGAGTCTATTGCCAGCCTGTGGCGTTGACGTTCCGGCAAAGGGTAAGCATGGCGTTTGCCCGATATGTGGGGGAACTGACCGCTTTCACTTCATCGACGATCACGGTAATGGCGACTGGCATTGTCGCCAGTGTGACCAGCCCAATCATGGCGACGGGCTGGATTTAGTGGCGAGAACCAAAGGGATCACAGTCTTTGCAGCCGCTAAGTTAGTTTCGGGGGCGCTGGCTCTGCCTTTGGCGGAACCCAAGCCCGCCAGAAAGGAGTCTCCAAGATCAGGAATTTCCTCAATAATCGAAAAAGTGAACAGGCTCTTGGCTCAAGCCACATTTGGACAATCCGGCTATCTGGCTAAAAAGGGGCTGCAATGCCCCAAACAACGGTTATTAAAAGAGGGGATTTTGTTGCTGATCACCCAAACACTGAACGGCACTATCACGGGTGCGCAAACTATCAAGCCCAATGGTGAAAAACGCCTTGTTGCAGGCACACAGAAAAAGGGGAGTGTTATCCCCGTATCTGAGATAACCGGCACACCGGACACGTGCATCATTACCGAGGGTTATGCAACAGCCTTAACGGTCAGTCAGTTACATGAAGGTGTGGTACTGGCAGCGCTTGATGAAGGGAACTTACCTAACGTGGCCGAACAGGTTAGGGAACGGTGGCCAGACGCGAAGATCATTCTTGCCGCCGATAACGATTGGCACGAACCGGGAGCGCTGGACAAAAACGGCAAACCCAAGAAGAACGTCGGCAAGATAGCGGCAGAGAAGACCGCCAAAGCGATTAATGGCTGGGTAACGCTACCGTCCACGGAGTATAAAGCCGATTGGGACGACTATCGCCAGCGTCACGGCATTGAGGCAGCAAAGCAGGCATTCAGTCACGGGCTATATCAGGTGGGGGAGAAAAAGGCAGTGAACGCAGAAGCAGCGCAGATCCACGAAGCAAAGCCCAAAAAGGCCAATAACAATCTGGCACAAATGGCCGCCAGTCAACGCGGGGCGCTCTTGGCTGAATACTACGGTAAAGTGGCGGTCAATCCTGAAAGTGAGATGGTCTATCGCTATAATGGCGCAACATGGGAGACGGTGCCGGACAGTGAGCTGCTCCGCGCAATGGTGGCAATCTTCAATCAGCATGAAACCCCTTATAGCCCCAATGGGATCAACAACGCTATCAGCGCCATGAAATTACAAATTCCGGTTATTGGTGAACAACGGCAGGATTTAATCGGGTTTAGTAACGGTGTGTATGACTTGTCAGAACAGGTATTCAGGCCACATCAGCCGGCACATTGGTTAATCAACCATAACGGCATTGAATTTACCCAACCTGTCGCAGATGAAAACTTACAGGATCATGCGCCTTATTTTTATCGCTGGCTGTCTCATGCGGCAGGTCAGGATAAAGATAAGATGGCGCGTATTAATGCCGCCCTGTTTATGATCCTGGCAAACCGTTATGACTGGCAGCTCTTTATTGAAGTGACAGGCGAAGGCGGCAGCGGCAAGAGTGTATTTACGTATATCGCAACGTTATTAGCGGGTGAACATAATACGGCCAGTGGTAATATGAAAGCGCTGGATGAAGCGAGAGGCCGTTATCAATTTGTCGGCAAGAGTTTAATTACGTTGCCCGATCAGGTTAAATATGTCGGTGAAGGTGCGGGCATTAAAGCCATTACAGGCGGCGACCTGATTGAAGTTGACGGAAAATATGAAAAACAGTTTTCCACGATTATTAAAGCCGTGGTATTAGCCACCAATAACGAACCGATGAGCTTTACCGAACGCAATGGTGGTATTGCAAGGCGGCGGGTGATATTTCCGTTTAATATTCCGGTGAAAGAATCAGAAAAAGATCCGCAATTGCCGGAAAAAATCAGCCGGGAATTGCCGGTAATTATTCGCCATTTATTAACCGAATTTGCCGACCAGAATAAGGCTAAGAAATTACTACAGACACAACGGGATTCCAGCGAAGCATTATCGGTGAAATGCCACTCAGATCCCTTATATCGCTTTTGTGGTTATCTGGTGTCCGTGGATAATATTGTCGGGATGAAAATGGGAAATAAAAATATCGTACCAAGGGCACCGCGCATGTATCTTTATCATGCTTATTTATCTTTTATGGAAGCGCACGGATTTGAACGGCCGTTAACCCTGACAAAATTTGGTGATTCAATCCCCAAGATCATGCAGGAGTACCGGAAGGACTATCGAAAAGTCAGGACAAAGCAAGGTTATTCGTATAACGTGGCGTTATCCGAAGAGGCCGAAGAATGGCTTCCGGCAGTGCCTGAACTGCGCAGAGGTTAACACCCCAGATAAACTTTTGGTGTTAACTATACACCCTGTGCACAAAATAGAATAATCATATGATATTAAAGGTAAAAATAAGGTGTATAGTTATCTTTTAACTGTGCACCAAGTGTACACCCTATACATCGGTTATTTATTGTCAGGGTGAACAGTCGTGCACAGTTGGTGTATATCATGTACACCGCCACAAACTCAGGCAGGACAAGGCATTCAGAGGTAAATGCACAGGATGTACAGTTGAGAGGGACAAAAAGATTTTCAGGGGGGTATCTTCTGGCAGGCAAATAAAAGCCGGATGAATCTAAGAAGATAAATTTAGTATATCAATTTGTTTTTTTATTAGGGTACTATCTGAAATTTAAATTAGGTAATTATCTGATTTTATTTAAGCAGAGAGATTAATCACAGTTTTGCTGGTGATCTTTTATTCACGCTGGAATAGATAAGTATTGCTGTTATATCCTGTTTAATTGATGCTATATGGAAATCGTGACACAAATCACTTGATTGTTACATACCTTAATAGTAATCAATGAAATTATTCATGACGAATATTATGGAGAATTGAGGAATGACACATAAGAAATATAATCCTACTTGGGATGGCTATATGGGGGATGTTTTAAGGGGGAATGTGGGAATTAATCAGCTAAAGCCTCAACATGAATTTTTTGATGCTATTGGTCTAGAAAAAGTATTGAGGGATAATACCCAGTATCACTTTGTTCTCACATTATCAGAAGCTCAAAGCATTATTGAGGATATCAGTCCCCGCCGTCCACAAAGTCCAAATCATGGAGAAGCATTTGCAAGAGGTATGAACGAAAAACACCTAAGTTATGAAGAAGCATTTGCAAGAGGTATGGACGTAGGAAACAAGAAAAAAAATCCTATGGCGCGTGTATTTTCTGTCACTGATCCCATATCTACCTACGCAGGAAATATCTATGATTCACGTGGATTCCATGATGTTGTTCGAGAATTTAAGAGCTTAGGCATTACAGCGGCAGAACATGTAGGAAAAAATGGGGAAAGGTATATTCACATATCAGGGCATGCAGGTCTTCGGGGTCGTATCATGGGGACACGATATCGTGCCCAAAATCCCCAAATGCTTGGAATGGGAATTGGGCAGCAGGGTCTTAATGCAAGCGTTGTTCAAGGAGTTAGATTCTCCATCATTTTTTCTATTGGATATAGAGTAATAGAAAGTATTTTTAAGGATGAATATACGCTAGCCGATTTTCTTGGAAATGTAACCATGGATATGGCTAAAACTGCTATTATCGCGACAGCCTCTTGGGCTGTCGGTTCAGCTTTAATTGCTACAGCCGCTTTAGGTGGCAGTATAATTGCTGTTGCGGGAATAGTTTTACTTGCTGGTTTTGCAGTGGCTTATATTTTAGATGCTCTTGATAAGCAATATGGGATAAGTGAAAAATTAATAGCACTCATAAAAGAAGAAATGAAGAAAAAACCAAGAACACCGGAAGCGGATTTACGGCATTTTTTTAATGGATTAGGAAGGTTCAGGTGAATAGTAAATACCTTAAAGCATTAGGTGTGCTAATATTATTGTTGTTAATGACATTTATAGTTGCTTTCATTATTGACGATGCTATTTCATTAATATTAATGAAAGATGAAATAAGATTTTCTGGCACTGTTGTCATGGTTGTTATGTCTTCACCTCTATTATTATATTCGTTATCAGGCTCTGTTTTTTTCTTTATCTTTGATAGACTACCTAAATTTAACAAGATAGTTGTTAAATATCTTAGTAGGTTGATGATTGCATCATTTATAATTGGTTTTCCTATCTCTTTTTATGTTGATTATAAGTTAAAAAGTGATGGTTATCTGACATGCGATAAATTATCGTGGATGTCACCAACCACCTATGTAAAAGATTTATCACTGTGTAAATGAAAATTTTTGTAAATATTCTGTCCTCATGTTTTCGCAAGTTTAGCCTCTGAATGTCAGGGGCTTTTTTATCATTTTTCATGATGTTAAATAGTGTTTTAAGCAGAATAACCAACCACAAAACACCATGAAAAAGCTACTTGAATTACGCCAGCAAAAGACAACCCTCACTGAACAAATGCGCTTGCTTCTCACCAACGCTGAAAACGAAAAACGTTCACTCAATGCCGATGAAGCTAAACAGTTCGACGAACTGCGCAGCCAGTCCGACGCCCTGAACGCCGAAATTGCCCGCGACGAAGCCTTATCTGATGAAGAACGCCATCAGGCGAAGACCCAGCCGACCAATGAAACATTCAGCAATAACGAACTGCGCCACTATATTCTGACCGGAGAAACCCGCACCTTGTCTACGGGCGTTCCCTCAGAGGGCGGCTATACCGTTATCCCCGAATTGAACAAACAAATCATGCAGCAATTGGCGGATGAGTCGGTGATGCGTCAAATCTGTACCATCAAGACCACACGCAGCAACGAATATAAGCAGTTGGTTTCTGTCGGTGGTGCTGCCGTCGCACACGGGGAAGAAGGCAAGGCACGCGGTGAGACATCCACGCCGAAAATGGAAGAAGTCAGCATCAAACTATTTCCTATCTACGCCTACCCCAAAACCACGCAAGAGATTATCGATTTTAGTGACGTGGATATCTTGGGCTGGTTGACCTCAGAGGTTGCCGATACCTTCGTCGATACCGAAGAAACGGATCTGGTGAGCGGTGATGGCAGCAAAAAAGCGAAGGGCTTCTTGTCTTATCCCCGTGACACCCAAGGCGACAAGGTGCGTGATTTTGGCACATTGCAAAAACTGGAGGCCACCACGCTTGAAGCCGACAGCCTGATTGATCTTAAGTTCCTGCTTAAGAACAAGTACCGCAAGAATGCGGTTTGGGTGATGAACTCCAACACCGCTGCCCAAGTGCAGAAGCTGAAAAACGGCAATGGCGATTATATCTGGCGCGAACGTTTGCAAGCCGGTGATCCCGATATGCTGCTGGGCTTGCCTGTCCACTACCTCGAATTTATGCCCGACGGTGTGATTGGTCTGGGTGACTTCAAACGCGGTTACTTCATTGTTGACCATGAGACAGGCACCCGTACCCGCCCTGACAATATCACCGAGCCGGGATTTTATAAGGTGTGTACCGATAAATATCTGGGCGGCGGTCTGGTGGACTCCAACGCCATCAAGGTGCTGGAAGTGAAAAGCACCACGAAATAAGCGAGAGGGGCGAAAGCCCCTTTTCAGTCTGGGAGTCCATAGAATGAATAACGATTTTGAAATCCGCACTGCGTCCCTGTCTGCCAGTGATAAGAAACTGACCGGCTATGTGATTAAGTGGAACAGCCGATCCCATGTGTTGTGGGATGAATTTATTGAACAGTTCGCCCCGAACGCCTTTAGCGCCAGCTTGACGGCAAATACTGATGTCAGGGCATTGTATGAACATGATCATATGAACCTGTTAGGCCGCACCACCTCCGGCACATTGCAGCTTAGCGAAGATACTACCGGACTACGCTTCGAACTAACCCCGCCTGATACCCAATTGGGGCGCGATGTATTAACGCTGGTTGAGCGCGGGGATATCTCCGGCATGTCCTTCGGGTTCAGGGCATTGAAGGATCAATGGGATATTGGTCAGGAACCGTATATCAGAACCGTCTTGGAGGCTGAACTACGGGAAATTACGATCACCAGCCTGCCCGCCTACCCTGAGAGCGGCGTAGAGATTGCCAGGCGCTCACTCAATGGGGTTACGCCCCGTGCGGCTGATTTGCGCCATTACTGGCTGCAACTGTCCGAGGTGTAACCATGTGGCCTTTTAAGCGAAAAGACACGGAAACCCGCAGCATGAGCATGGATGAGTTTCTTTCTCTGGCGGGCGTGTCTAACACCAAATCGGGTGAGCATGTTTCACCGTCTACAGCGGAAGGCTTACCCGCCGTGATGAATGCCGTGACAGTAATCAGTGAAGCAGTCGCCACCATGCCTTGTTACCTGTATCGGGTTCAGCACCAGAACAGCAAAGAATCCCGCGAGTGGCTCAGTGATCACCCCGTAGATTATTTGCTGAATGAGTGTCCGAATGACTGCCAGACGCCATTTCAGTTTAAACGCACGTTGATGCGTCATTGTCTGTTAAATGGTAATGCGTATGCGGTGATTGTCTGGGGGCAGGATGGTCAGCCACAGTCATTACACCCTTATCCTCCTTCTGCGGTCGTACCACAACGATTATCGGATCACCGATTCTCATACACCATCACAGAGCCTTATAGCGGCAAGGTAAAAACCTACCTACAGGAAGAAATCCTGCATCTGCGCTATGCCACCGAAGACGGTTTTCTGGGGCGCTCGCCTGTCACCATTTGCCGCGAAACCTTGGGCTTGGGGCTGGCGCAACAACGCCACGGTGCCAGCATTATGAAAGAGGGCATGATGGCGGCGGGGGTGATTAAATCCGCTGACTGGCTGGATGGCACCAAGGGCGCTAAGGCACTGGAAGCCCTCGAACGTTATAAGGGTGCCCGTAATGCAGGGAAAACGCCCATTCTTGAAGGCGGGATGGAGTACCAGCAATTGGGGATGAGTAACCAGGATGCGGAGTGGCTGGCCTCCCGCCGTTTCACCATTGACGATATCGCCCGTATGTTCAACGTCAGCCCGATCTTTCTGCAAGAGTACTCGAACAGCACCTACAGTAATTTTAGTGAAGCCTCACGCGCCTTTCTGACTATCACCATGCGCCCGTGGCTTGCCAATTTTGAGCAACAAATCAAAGCCGCCTTGCTGATGAATTCTCCAAAGCGGGGAATTCGTTATCAGGTGGAATTTGATACTGCCGACTTACTGCGCGCTAACCCACGGGAACGCTTCCAGAGCTACGAGACGGCGATTAAGTCGGGGGTGATGTCACCAAATGAAGCCCGCGAACGTGAGGGATTATCGCCCCGTGAAGGCGGTGATGAATTCAGCCAGGCATGGAAACAGGAAATCCAAATCAAAACGCCAGCCAGTAAGGGGGATGAATGAGTCAGCCAGAAATCAAACTTGATGAAATCAAACTCCATTGCCGCATTGATCACAACTATGACGATGCGATTTTAGCTGTCTATGCCGAGGCTGCGCTGGAAGTCTGCCAGCAACATATTGGTAAACGGTTTAATGAGGGATTGGCCTTTACCCCAGCAATCAAGGTGGGTTGCCTGCTTTATATCGGTTTACTGTATGAGAATCGGGCAATGGCGGTAGATATTGTACTTAAAGAAGTCCCGTTCTCCATCAAGTCACTGTGGTCTGTCTATCGTGATATCGGAGTCTACTAATGCCTTGGCAACCTTTGAAACGGTGTACCTATCCCGGCTGCAAACAGCGAGTCAAGTCGGGTCGGTGTAATGAGCACCAACGGGAAGCCAGACGTCAGCATGATAAGCAACGAGGCACCCGAACCCAACGTGGTTATAGCAATCAATGGGGTAAATATCGCTTGATGTACCTTAAGGCTAATCCCTTATGTGTGATATGCCTGAAAGCCAATATTTACACTCCAGCCACCATTGTTGACCACATTATCCCGATAGACGGTGACAGTGATGTACTGTTCTGGCCTGACTTCAATCACCAGTCAGTCTGCCATAGCTGCCATAACACCAAGACGTTTACCCAAGACCCAGTGACCAAGCAGAAGCGCAAGAACGGTGAGTATCGGGAACGGGAAGAAAGCGCGGCGCAGCGTCATGACTGGATGTATCAATCATGAACGAACAGGAGACAGATCAGTTAGTTAAAGGCTTATTAAAGCACCGTGAAGGCTATCGACAATCAAAACAGATTGCGCCTGAGAAGCCCACAGTGAAGCGTATAACACAGCGTGATAAGGAGCTAATGGAATGCTTTCGAAATCGCCAGAGAGGCTTACAAGGAGGGTGGGGGTATCAAAAATGACAAACACCCGCCTGACAGGAACCGCCGCGTCCTCAAATTTTTACGCACGGCACTTTTTTCAATAGCAGTCATTTCAACAGGATACAATAACTATGGCAAGAGCACCCAAACCCCCGGTTTATTTGAACGACATCGCCGCCCAGCAATGGAAATCGAAAGCCAAAATACTCAATGAACGGGAAGATCTCAGTCCGGCGGACTGGAACAACTTAGAACTGTATTGCGTCAATTATGCGATTTACCGTAAAGCCGTTGAAGACATTGAAGTCCGCGGGTTCGCAGTGGAAGGTTCACGCGGCGCGGCAACCAGTAACCCTTCATTAAAGGCCAAGGCCGACGCAGAAAAAATCATGATAAAAATGTCGTCACTGCTGGGCTTTGACCCGGTGTCACGGCGTAGAAACCCGGTGGAAACGGAGGCTGAGGACGAGTTAGATCGCTTATGAACGCATGGGAACAGTACGCCCTTGATATCCAAAACGGCACCATTCCGGCCTGTAATCGTCTGAAACAGGCGGTAAAACGCTACTATAACGACCTGAATAATCCGCGTTATACGTTTGACAGCGAGGTTGTGGAACGTTTTGTTGGCTTCTCCCGCCTCTGCCCGCACGTCAAAGGCCACTTGCGCGGTAAACCAATCATACTGGAGCCGTGGCAGCAATTCGCCTTTGCTAACCTGTTCGGCTTCAAGGTAAAAGCGACGGGGCGTAGAAAATACCGCAGCGCTTATATTCAGGTGCCGCGCAAAAATGCCAAATCCACGGTGGCTGCGATACTGGCGAACTGGTTTTTGGTGATGGAACAGGGGCAGCAGGATATTTACACCGCCGCCGTGAGCCGAGACCAAGCGCGTATTGTGTTTGATGATGCCCGTCAGATGAGCCTGTTATCTAAGTCCCTGAAAAAGCGGGTAGCCATCCAGCAACACAAAGTGACCTACACGAAGAGCAACAGCCTGTTAAAGCCACTGGCCGCCAAAGCCTCGACGATTGAAGGGACTAACCCCAGTCTGGCGATTGTCGATGAATATCATCTACACCCGGATAACGCGGTTTACTCCGCCCTTGAATTAGGCATGGGTGCTCGCCCCGAAGGACTCCTGTTTGCCATTACCACCGCAGGCAGTAACGTTATTTCGGCCTGTAAGCAGCACTATGATTATTGTTGTCAGATACTGGACGGGGAAGAGCAAAATGAATCCCTGTTTGCCCTGATCTACGAACTGGACGACGAGCACGAGATTGATGACGAATCCCTTTGGATTAAGGCCAATCCCAATCTCAATGTCTCAGTAGACAGTGCCTCACTGCATGACACCATCCAGAAAGCGCGCGGCATACCCTCACAATGGACGGAGATGCTAACCAAACGCTTTAATATCTGGTGTCAGGGTGAAACGCCATGGATGGGCGAAGGGGCTTGGCAAGCCTGCCAGACTGATTATGATGAAAACGACCTCAAGGGGCTGGAGTGTTACGCCGGATTAGACTTGTCGTCAACGGGGGATATTACCAGCATTTGCTACACCTTCCCCGTGGAGAATGAACTGTTACTACTGACCCGCCACTACCTGCCCGAAGCGCAGTTACAGAATCCGGCCAACAAGAACCGGGCAATCTATCGTCAATGGGCACAAGCAGGCTGGATACGCACCACCGCAGGAGACTGCATTGATTATGACCGTATCCGTGATGATATTCTTAACGACAGCCAGCACTTTGATATCAAGCTGGTGGGTTTTGATACATGGAACGCCACGCACCTTAGAACACAATTACAAGGCGCGGGGTTAGATGTTGAGCCGTTCCCGCAAACCTATCTGCGCTTTAGTCCGGTGGCTAAATCGGCAGAGGTATTCGTTAACCGCAAAGTCATTCGTCACAACGGCGATCCGGTTCTCTCATGGGCAATGCCCAATGTGGTGATGGAAACCGATGCGAACGCCAATATCAAACCGAACAAGAAGAAGTCCGCAAACAAGATTGATCCGGCGATTGCGTTCCTGATGAGTTTTGGCACATGGCAGAGTGAGCATGAAGAGTTTGCTTTCAGTCTCAGCGATGAACAGAAGCAGCGCCTTCAGGCGTTTAATGGGATATAACGTAAAAAGTTAAGCGGTTTTACTGATTCGCTTATTGAATTTGATAAACCAATTCATTAAAGTAATCCCGCCATTGGCAAAATCCAATGGTCGGGGCTTCGCATCCCTGAGCTAAGAACACTGGTAGGATGTTTCTACCAGTGCCCGCTATCACCCTTTCAATGGTGGTTCAGGCAGGGGAGGCTTCGGCCTCACCGGAATCTTAGCCCGGTAATGCGAACCTTGCTTGAATCGCCACCATCAATTTTTCAATTAATGGAAGGGGTAGCAGGAATGAATAACGTTAGAAATGACTGGCATCAAGCTGATATTATTGCTGCATTACGTAAACGTGGTACAACCTTAGCGGCTGTCTCTCGTGAAGCTGGACTCAGTTCATCGACACTGGCAAATGTGTTATCACGCCCTTGGCCTAAAGGGGAATGGATCGTTGCTAACTATCTCGAAGTACATCCTTCTGAAATTTGGCCTAGTCGGTATTTTGATATGTACGGTCAGCTTATTGAACGGGTAGCCCGTAAGGCTTCTATTAAATAGTTTGATGTCAATGAAATAAGCCATGATACAAAGTAATATTTTTAGTTATTAATTTTATATTCATGGCTATATTTTTTATAATGTTATTTTTCGAGTCTAAATTACCAGTAATTATAAAGTGCAGTCAAAGATTGCCATTTTTTGTAATTACTGGTTTTTAATAAAATGAGATTGAAAGTTTATATTAGGTCTTTTTCTTTGGTTGTCATTTTTCAGTTAAAATCATAGAGTGATTTTGTTAGTGTTATTGAACCATAATTATTTATATGCAAGGTGATTGAGGTGAGTTATAAAATATGTAATGTATCTTATGAGGGAAAGTATATACCTCTTTATGGTCATCCTTATAAAAAAACTGATGAGAATGTTTTTACAGTTTTAATAGGTAAGAATGGGTCAGGGAAAAGTAGAGTCCTAAGTGCTATAGCTAATACTTTATGCTCAGTTTTTGTGGGGAATAAGTTGCTCAAAAGGGATATAGGAGCAGGAAGTAAATATAGGCAAGAAGATCATTGTTTTTCAATTGAAATAATTTCTGGTAATGACATTCAGAAGATAGAAGTTAATGGACGTAGTATATCTAATTCATTTAAATCACAATATGAGAAAAATAAAATTTGTCCAAAGAAGATAATAACTGTTTCAACAAGTCCATTTGATAAATTCCCAGAAGAAAGGGTTTATTTTTCATCAAAAATCAATGATGATGATTATTCATTTTATAATTACTATGGCTTAAATGAAAGCTCAAAAAATAAAGCGGTTCTTTCATTGATCGAAAAATGATTCTTCTCTGCTGCAAAAGGTTCATTGAACAAAGATCAATATACTATCCCAAAGGTGTTATCTTTTTTAGGGTTTGAATCAAGATTTGAGTTACACTTTAGGCTTAAACATGGAATAAATAAGTTCATGGATAATCTCTATGAAATGAACATAAGGCAATTTATGGCCTATGTTGCATCGGCAGCCCAAAGAGAGCTTAATTTTCTAAAAAATAAATATGATATTACTTATTCTAAATTACGTGATGCTTTTGTTTCATTATATGAATATTGTAATAAAACTGATTCATCAAGAGTGATAATTTTCGAAATTGATTATAGCAAAAGTCAGGTGGATGATTACTTTAAAAAATTTCTTTCGGATATAAAGATTCTTTCAGATATAGGTATATTAAATATTTATGATGTTATTGTTAGATCTTCAGAGAATAATCATGAAGAAAAAGAAATTGAGGATTTTTTTATGAAGAAGAAAATAGAGAATTTAGCATAAACGATGCAAGTTCAGGACAACAATGTATTTTATTAAATGTATTCGGCATAGCTGCAAGTATTGAAGATGACTCATTGATATTAATTGATGAGCCTGAGATAAGTTTGCACCCTGAGTGGCAAGAAACATATATTCATCTTCTGATGGAAGTGTTTACTCATATAAAAGGTTGTCATTTTATAATTGCAACACATTCACCACAAATAATATCTAATTTGAGTGAAAAAAATTGTTTCGTAACATTAATTGAAAATGGCGATATTATCCCAGCAAAAAGTTATGTAAATAAATCGGCAGATTTTCAACTTGCAACTTTATTTGAGGCTCCGGGAGTTGAAAATGAATATTTAAAACGTATTGCTGTAAATATATTAACTGTTTTATCAAATGGTACTTACGATAAAAATGATAATTCATCAGATTTAGAATTACTAATAAAAAATAGAAATAAAATTGATGAAAATGATAGTGTTAGGAAATTGATAGATTTGGCACTAGAAATCGAAAGGAAGCTACAAAAATGATAAACGAAATTATTTATTCCGAACATTCATCCAAAAAAATTTCAGAAAAAATGGAAGAAGAAAATTTTTGTGGTAGAAATTGGGGAGATGATGATCTTGAAGTGGTAAGGCGAGAAATAAAAGATTTTTATATAAGAGAGCAAAAACATACTTGTGCGTATTGCAAACAGGAGATTAGAAGCAACAATGGAAGACATTGGGATATTGAGCATATAATATCAAGAGAATCTGTTCATGAGTTTATGTTTGAGCCTAAAAATCTTTGTGTTTCATGCCCTGAATGTAACCAGAGAAAAGGTCCTAATAAAGTTACACATAGTAAAGCCAGAAAAAAACCACCTTTAAATTCTTTGGATTACTTTATTGTTCATCCTCATTTAGATAATTATGAAGATCATATAGAACCCGTTAAAATAGGTGAGTTTTATTTTTCTAAATCAGAGAAAGGAGAAAAAACCATATCTATATGTGGGTTAAATAGATTTTATGAATTTGCAGGATATAATCAAGCTGTAACAACAGATAATCAAATTCTACAATTTGCTAATTTGCTTTCCGATACAACGAATGAAAATCAAAGGAAAAGCCTTCTAAGAGATATTGCTACGGTTGCGCTTAGACAGCTTACTAATGAGACTTCTGATTAATCGGCACAAAATATCACGATATGAAAGTAATGCTTTCTCGCCTCATATCTTAGGTGTGAGGTCAAACGAATTTATGTACCGAATATTTGCCATACCAGAATTTAATGATAGATTACGATTGCTTATAGACAAGTTAATAGAACTTATTTTTTGGGGGCATTACCGGGGGCATGTAAGATAATTGAACTAAATAAAACTGTTTAAAAACAATAAAATAATTATTTTTATCGAATCCTGTAGGGGACCAAATTCAAGCACTTACCCCTATTTAGCAATTGCAATTTTTCCTGACTGGGACGGATTTGGGACGCAACCACCAAAAAGCGCATCAATTTGACGTGCGTGTTCGGTCAGGTGATTTGGTGCTAAGTGCGCATAACGCCTCACCATTTCAATTGACTCCCAACCGCCCATTTCCTGCAAAATTGATAATGGAACACCATTTTGCACTAACCAGCTAGCCCAAGTGTGCCTCAAATCGTGGAACCGGAAATTTTCTATTCCCGCCCGTTTTAGTGCTGAATTCCATGCTGTATTATCATCAACACGCATCTTTCTGACCTGAGGCAATATCTTTCCATCGGGATTGGTTGATGGCTTGGTATGGACGAACACCCACTTATTGTGATTCCCTATCTGAGCACGCAATACCCTACAAGCCGTCTCGTTTAGGGCTACCCCTATAGCCCTAGCCGATTTACTCTGGTCTGGATGTATCCATGCAACTTGGCGCTGCGTATCAATTTGAGACCACTCCAGATTAATAATGTTTGAACGCCTCAATCCTGTAGCCAGAGCGAACTTGACGACCGACTGTAGAGGTTCAGGGCATTCATCAACTAACCTTTGGGCTTCGTGAGGTTCCAGCCATCTAACCCGTTTCTCTCTGACGGCTGGAACCTTAATCACTGGAGCTTTTTCTAACCATTTCCAGTCTCGTTCTGCTGCCCTTAACAGGGCTTTTATCAAGGCTAAGTGTTTTGCTTTGGTTGCTATTGATACAGGAACTTCTTTATATGCAGGGATCTCTTTCCCTTTCTTCTGGGCGGCCTTAACTTGAATCTCCCAGCGTTCCTTAGCCTTGCGGTTTTTCATCTTACTGACCGCCGTATAAATGCTGGCTTCGGTTATATCCTTTAGTCTTACTCCTCCGAAGTATTCCAGCCAAAATCCCATGCGCCCTTTATCATCATCCAGTGATTTTTTATTGGCCTTTTCCTCAATCCATCGTAAACAAGCCTCATCAAACGTTACATCAGGGAAATCACCCAACCTTTCTATGCGCCATAATTCGGCCTTTCTTCGATCGTGCAATTCCTGAGCTTGCTTTTTGTCCGTTGTCCCAAGAGACTCCTTAATTCTTTTGCCGCTTGGCGTCGTGTAGTTCCCATACCACGTATTTCCTCTACGGAAGATTGACATTGTTTAGCTCCTTTCTCTGTCGCATCTACCGCGCTCACAAGCACAGTTTGGATCGGATTATTAATTGCTGCAATACATGCAGAACGAGTAAATAAGTAGGGTGATTTTGGTTTGGTGGGATTTTTCTTGGTGTAGGCTATCTTTCCTATCTTACACCAGAGGGACAGTGTATCTTCATCAATCCCTATAAACGCAGCAGCTTTCTTTCTTGATAGGGTTACACTTTCTTCTTCATCATTATTAGCGATGAGTCTCATTTCATCTCCTTATCAATCATATCTACATAGTGCCTCAACCACATCACAGGCTGAAATTGGCTCTTTTGATGTGGCGACATGGCGATTTCAAATCGGGGTAAATATCGGGTGAGTATTTCGTTGGTTAGTTGATCGGTGCGTTTCGGATGTCGTTTCAGTTCAGCCCGGCACTCCCTCGCCACCTGTCGTCGTCCGTTCTCGAATGTGTTAGGCATGGGTGTTAGGTTCATGCTCACGCTATTTTCCTCAATTGATGATTGCCGATATCAAATAGATGCTCTTTATCTACGGTGGTTATTAATTTTCGCGATGCAGTAAATGGCCGCCAAATTAAAAGCATCGAGCCTTTTGTATTACCATTTCCCTTTCTCTTTTCGACCGGGACGAATTGAACTCGACTACCCGTTATTAACCTGACCTCATCCACGGTTTCCATTGCCAATTTAAACCAGCCCACGGAGGTATCAGAGGGAACCAACATCACGACTGGTTGTAATTGCTTCTGGCATTCGATAGCGGCTTTCTTTATCCACGGCCCGATATCACTGTACGGCGGATTGCACCAGATAGAACCGTAGCTTTTCCAATCACATTCCAGTGCATTATCTCGTTCCGTGAGATAATGAGCGCACAGGGTATTGTCAGCAGAGGCGGCGGCATCCAAATAGAAACCAAATTCTAAATCGAGCGCCAGGAATAACGTGAGTGGAGTTTGCCAGAGGTCGCGCAGTTCTTTTGGAGTGTTACTGCCTCCGTAATCAGTTTTCATTCTTCCTTCTATCCCTCTCATAATC
This sequence comes from Xenorhabdus sp. PR6a, assembly GCF_028599065.1. Classification (NCBI taxonomy): domain Bacteria; kingdom Pseudomonadati; phylum Pseudomonadota; class Gammaproteobacteria; order Enterobacterales; family Morganellaceae; genus Xenorhabdus; species Xenorhabdus sp. PR6a. The sequence goes on from NZ_JAQRFJ010000062.1 coordinate 16,616, forward strand.
CTCCCCGCACTCCCGGCTACAGAATGCACCGTGTGTTGCTGGCTCTGTTTCACACCATCGGCACATACCGTTGATACTGGTTAATGGTGATTTCCGGTTCTGGAGGGCATGAGAGATATTCAGCTCGGTTAAATCATTTGCTGCGTCGATAATATCCATGATGATTCTCGTTATTTACTGGGGCACATATACAGAAGAACTGCATATATTGTTTTGTTTTCGTCAAATTCCGAAATATTCTTACGTACCTCGTCGTCAATTAAATTGTAATATGCTACAGGCTCCATATTTTCATATTTGGCTAATTTGTTCATCGCCTCCAATAAACCCAATGCCATTCCGCGTAATTTTCTGATATTGATACCAGTTTCATAATTACCTACGGATTCGTTATACGCGCCATTTATATCTCTGATAATATCCTCTATATCAGCTCTGGTTAATCCGTGCTTTGTTAATGCTGATAATTCGATTGTGTTATTACTCATCTCTGTTTCTCCTGCTTTATAACCTCTGAAAACCCATCATTAAGTAACATTGACAATACTTTTCTCTTAGATAGAGAATTATATTTACTACCGAGATTTTCTAATATAGGACCTTTAATCTCCCAATCGAAATTGGGATTTTCCATAAGCACATTCACTTGATGAAATAGCTCATCCAATGTTTCCCAATGTTTAGGGTTTTTTAATGCGATATTTAACGCATCATTCATTTGATTGATATCAAACGATTCCCTATATAAATCTGAATTAGCCATTATTTACCCTCTTAAATTCAATTACCCAGACCCACGGGTTATTATCCCAGTTCTCTTCGTCGTAGATTGAATTCCATAGATATTTAAACGCAACCCGTGCAGTAGATAAACATTCGTCATGATGCATCGTTTGTTTCCATGACCAGCCATTACGTTGTTGGTTAAAGTGATTCTTACCGTAATCAGAGAATTGCATCCCTTCAGCTATCGCATCTTCCTCACTAATATCTTGTAATCGCTCAACCCGAACTTCGGTTATTTCCAGTGTGATACGGGACGCCCAACGTGGCATATGGATTGATGGTGTCCATTTCAAATATTCGGATCTGGCGATACCCATACTTGCCCTATATACAATATCTTCCTCGTGCGCTCTGGTTATCGTTTCAATTTTACGGCTCATTAAATTTGCATATCTTTTATATGATTCGCCTACATTTGAAAACGTTTCGCGTACCCACAATCGATCGCCAACCCGACCATGTGGACACCGAACCGAAATCGGTTTATTGATCCTTCGAGTTTGTGTCTTCCTACCAGACAAAATAGCGCGAACCATGTCGCCATTAAAAATTATCGGTCTTTCTCTCATTCAAACCTCATACACACATTCTTAGCTCTCTCGC
>NZ_JAQRFJ010000063.1:0-17952 GCF_028599065.1 Xenorhabdus sp. PR6a
TAGCATCATAGAGGAGTATTCACATGGATAAAATTCTGGCTTCTCCATTTATTGAGTTTTTTTGGAAATCATGGGTGCTTGAACCTCACTCATATCAATGCAATATTGTTATAGAACAGAATATTAAGGGTAATTTAGATGAAGATAAATTAAAATGGGCTTTGCAAGAGTTTCTGAATCTTTACCCTTTGTTTAAATACCGGATTGAAGAAGAAAACGATAAATTATATTGGAAATCTGGCTCAGACGACATTGAGTTCACTTACCTTTCTAATAATGAAGAATTATTGAATCAGTTTGCCCTGCGGCCATTTGACCTCCGAAAAGGCCCCGTGGTTCGATTTGGGTTGCTCAAAGAGGCAGAACAGCAATTTCACTTATTTATTGTCTTGCACCATATTATCGGTGACGGGCAAGGTATAGAAGAATTTTTTCACAATATCTCTGATCTGTATAACCAACGTCCTCTGCGCCATTCGCCCATGACACTGCAACAAGTAGCAGAGAAATTTGAACAAGATCACCAACTGTTAAAAGTATTGGCCAAATATAACCCAGAACAATACTGGAAAACATGCCTGTCAGAGATGATTGACCGTAATCCATTGCCCTACTTACCTCAACAAGCGATTGGTAAGCCTGAATTCCCTAATGAATTTCGTTTCAATTTACCATTAAAAGATTGGAAACGTCTCACACAATCTTTATCCCCTTATAAGCCGTTCCTCGTGTTTAAAACGTTGTGGGCAACATTAGTCGCCCAGTATACTGCAACCGGTAAAGCTCACCTTATCTATCCGATTGCCGTTACCGGCGGCACATCTGTTTCACTGGCCGCACAAATCAATGCCGTTGTTTTTCCTCTGCATTTTAATGAAACGGACAGTTTTAATTCTCTCTATCAGGCGACGTTAAACTATAGCGCATCATTGAAAGCTCAACCTGACCTACGTTTTTCCAGTTTACCCACATTTCAAGCTGTGCCTTCCTATCTTGTTAATAAACTCAATGTCGGTATCAATCAGGCCAGCTTTAGGGATATCAATCTGGAATTAGACGGTTGTGAAGTCAATTACGGTAACCGTTTCAATAATGATTTAACGGCTACTGAGTGGATACTGGAATATCATCTGGAAGAGGATCATTGGGCTTTTCGCATCCGCTATCATCCTAACTTGTTCCATGCAAAACAAATCAAAGCGTTAGGTGAACAATTCCTGCAATTGCTGGTTAATGCCCTGACTCATCCCGTAACTCCGATATCACAGTTTTCTTTACTCACACCAGAGCAGACACAGACATTGCTGGAATACGGAAACTCACAACGACATAACAGTCTGGCGGGCGCTCAAGCCTATATATTGAATGAACGATTGCAGATGGTGCCGATGGGATTAAAGGGGGAACTTTATCTCTCTGGGCCGGAACTGGACAATCAATATTCGGGGCAACCCGCGTTGGCAGAAAAGCAGCTTATCGCCAATCCATTTGTTCAATATGCCCATGATAAGTGGCTTTACCGTACCGGTGAGCAGGCACGCTGGCTGCCAAATGGCGAGCTGGAATATCTGGGGGCACAGAGCCACGATTCATTGAACAATGATTCACTAAACAATGATTCACTGAAAGAGGCGAGTTAAGCGGGAAATCGGTGAAATTATGGCGTGATCATGAGGCTAATCAGACAAATGAATCACGCCAGATTATGACTGAATTCAGTGGCACTATGGCCACTGATTATTGGCTGTCACTTACTCAAAATCCTTAAAAGTCGGGCCTTGGAAGTAAATTGCTTTAATGTGGCAGCTACGGGGTTGAGTGATAACAAACCGCAGGGTTTCCCACACTGAACGGCCGTTCAGCATTTGCTCTCCCATTTTTTTGTGATCATCCAACTTTTCATCAAAGCCATTAAGTTGAAAATCAGGTGGATAAAGCCCGGTTACGCGAATATTCTCTTTGCTTAAATGATGGGCTAAGTTCTGGCTAAAACCACTCATCGCATGTTTGGCGGCAAAAAATGCCGGATGAGCAACGGATTCGGTAAATTTTGGGCAGCACTTAAGATCAGGATATCGATAGGTTGATTGTCTTGCAGCAACTGAGTGGCAAAATCGCTGACGGATTGGGCATCACTCATATCACACTGATAACTCCGGGCGATGCCACCTTCGCGGCGAATAATCTCACAGGTTGATTCAGCGCTGGCTAATTGACGGGCGCAGAGATCAACCTGTGCGCCTTCGCGTGCCAACCAAACAGAAACCGCTTGACCAAAATCGCGTCCTCCGCCTGTCACGACAACTCGCTTACCTTGCAAAGCACTCGATCCGTTAACTTCATTGAACATCATATTGGCTTTCCTTATATCAGTGATAAGTATCAGTTATAAAGCTGGATGAGAACCGTCACGCTATCGGTTAGATTTATTGATCATTCACGGTTGAGAAAGCCAATCCTACTTGAACATTGACAGCATAGTTCGGCTATTTTGTGCTATTTTCTTGTGATCCGAGAATTTATACATCTGCTAGACTTTAGGCAGCAAATAACGTAATTCATACCCACAACCATCACCTGTGAAGGGGGTTATATGAAAGCGCTTGTTTATCACGGAGCCGGAAAAAAACGCTGGGAAGAAAAAGCACCACCCCAACTTATTGAATCCACGGATGCTATCGTCCGTATCGTCAAAACCACTATCTGTGGCACCGATCTGCATATCCTCAAGGGAGATGTTCCCACCGTCGAGCAAGGCCGGATCTTAGGCCATGAAGGGATTGGGATCGTTGAATCCATCGGGGAATCTGTCCGCAATATCAAAGTCGGTGATAAAGTGATTGTTTCCTGTATCACCGTCTGCGGCAGTTGTCACTATTGTAAACGCCAGCTCTATGCACACTGCCAAGATGGTGGCTGGATCTTGGGGCATAGAATTGACGGTACACAGGCAGAAAAAGTGCGTATTCCCCATGCCGATAATAGCCTGCATCGTCTGCCGGAAGGTGTCGATGAAGAGGCGGCATTAATGCTCAGTGACATTCTGCCAACCGGTCTTGAAATCGGGGTGATCAATGGCCGGGTTCAACCGGGCCAGACGATTGCCTTAATTGGTGCAGGGCCAGTCGGGTTATCCGCATTACTGGCATCACAATTTTACTCCCCCGCCCATATCATCATGATCGATACTGATGATAACCGCCTTAGCGTCGCCCGGCAGTTTGGTGCTAACACGGTTATCAACCCGGCAAAACAAAATGTCGTCGACGTCATCAACAAACTGACTGACGGGATTGGTGTCGACGTCGCTATTGAGTGTGTGGGTATCCCCGCAACATTCCAAATATGCCAGGATATCATTGCAGCCGGTGGGTTTATTGCTAACGTAGGTGTCCACGGTAAATCCGTTGACCTGCATCTGGAAAGTCTCTGGATCAAAAACATCACCATTACCACTGGGCTGGTAAACACCAGTAGTACGCCCATGCTGCTAAAAAGCGTTAAATCCGGCAAAATTTCCCCTGAAAAGCTGGTCACGCATCATTATCCGTTGAGCGAAATCGAGACCGCTTATGAAGTATTCAGTCATGCAGCGCAAGAGAAAGCATTGAAAATTGTTTTGTCAGCATAATCAACATAATGGGGACAGCAGGTATTCCTGATTAAAAAAACAAAAAAGCCGCCGCAATATATTACATTGATGTTCTGATGTCATTCATTACGGCGGCCTTTATGGTACTGAATACTCTACTTGGCTTCTTGATGAAACAACTAATTAATACATTAATAAACCGTCAATCTAGCGTTCGCGTTATTCATCCAAATTTTCTTGAGAGGGGTTCCCGATAGCATTAAATTCATCCAACAAGCCTAAAAGCTGAGTCAGTTTTTCTGAAGAAAAAGCGGTTTCAAGCGCCTTATAACCCTCAGTTACTTGCCCTTTTGCTTGCTCATAGAGTTCTTGACCAACCGGAGTCAAAGAGACATACAGCTTGCGCTGATCATTCATCGGTTTCAGACGGAAAATAAGCCCATCACGCTCCATACGTGTCAAAATACCTGTCAGGCTCGGACGTAAAATACAAGTGAGGCAAGCCAGATCATGAAAATCAATAGAACGGCTACTCGCAAGGACACGAATAATACGCCATTGCTGCTCGGTTAAATTATAGCTCTTCAAAATAGGCCGAAAAAAACCCATAGCGGTTTCTCTTGCTTGAAGCAATGCAATTGTCAGGGATTCATGCATAAGTAAAAGTGACTCTTTAGTTAATCGCCAGTCATTCTCTATAAGTTTAACGCTCACGCTATTTATTATGGACAACATGAACATTAAAAAGACTAACACGCTCATAATCTTCCACAAAGGGAAAAGACTTCAACATTAACAAATAAATAAAGCCACTCCCTCTTTAAAAAGTTACCAAAAAGTTAAATATGATCTCAAATGACCTTGATTAAAAATATAACAGGTTGATATTCAGGTAGTAAAAATGATGATCAATCAAGTGTTGTTACATAGATCACAATTAAAATTAACAATTCATTTAACATATTGAAGGTTGATCAAACATGACTTATTAATATATTAATAAGATGTCTTGCAATACATCATTTAGGTTTTAAGGAGCAGTCAATGAAAGGCACTGTCTTTGCCGTTGCCCTCAACCATCGTAGCCAGCTTAGTTTCTGGCATGAGGCATTTAACGAAGAACCTTATAAAACACCACCCAAAACGCCAATTTGGTTTATCAAGCCCCGTAATACGGTGATTAATTCAGGGGATGTGATCCCCCATCCCGCCGGAGAAACGGTACAAAGCGGCGCAACGCTGGCACTGCTGGTTGGAAAAACCGCCCGCAAAATTTCAGTTCAGGATGCCGGGCAGTATATTGCCGGCTACGCATTGGCTAACGAAGTCAGCCTGCCTGAAACCTCGTTTTACCGTCCGGCCATCAAAGCAAAATGTCGGGACGGTTTTTGCCCGATAGGCCAGATGGTCAAGGTCAGCTCAGTAGAATCACTCGATATCGTGACCGAGATTAATGGTCACGAAGTTGATCGTTGGTCTACCCAAGATCTGGTTCGTTCCGCCCCCGAATTGCTGGCAGCCTTAAGCGAATTTGCCACGTTACAAGAAGGGGATGCCATTTTGCTGGGAACGCCCCATCAGCGTGTTACTCTCCAGCCTGCGGATAACGTTACGGTCAAGGCTCAGGGCTTCCCTAACCTGGAAAATACGGTTGAATTGGCGGGAGGTCGGCCATGAGATACGCCAGAATTCATTATCAGGGCCAAGATCTCGATGTGACGGTGGATGAGCAGGAAAATGTTTTCTTGCCGGATGGAAATACGGTCGGCGGTGAAGCGGTTTTGTGGCTTCCCCCCGCCAGCGGAACGCTGTTCGCATTGGGGTTAAATTATGCCGATCACGCAACCGAGCTGGAATTTAAGCCCCCCGAAGAACCACTGGTCTTTATCAAGGCCGCCAATAGCTTAACCGGGCACCGGCAGGTTTCTGTCCGTCCTGATCATGTGGAATACATGCATTATGAAGCAGAATTGGTTGTCGTGATGGGGAAAACCGCCCACAAAGTTTCCAGAGACGAGGCCATGAATTACGTTGCGGGTTATACCGTTTGTAATGATTACGCCATTCGTGATTATCTGGAAAATTACTATCGTCCTAATCTGCGGGTTAAAAGCCGCGATACGCTGACCCCCATCGGCCCTTGGATCATCGATAAACAGCAGATCGCTGATCCGCATAATCTGACCCTGAAAACATGGGTAAATGGTGAACTGCGTCAACAAGGCACAACCGCCGATTTGATCTTCGATATCCCTTTCTTAATCACCTATCTCAGCGATTTTATGACCTTGCAACCCGGCGACATGATCGCAACCGGCACGCCTAAGGGGTTGTCCAATGTCGTTCCCGGCGATGAAGTCATTGTGGAAGTCGAAGGGGTTGGGCGTTTGGTCAACCACATCGTCAGCCAGCAAGCCTATGAGGAGAGTTTGTCATGACCCTAATTAACCACTGGATTAACGGCAAGAATGTCGGCAGCGAAACCTATTTCGAAACCACCAATCCGGCAACGGGCGACGTGCTGGCCGAAGTGGCATCAGGCGGCAAGGAAGAGATCGCTCAAGCCGTTGAAGCGGCCAAAACCGCGTTCCCCAAATGGGCCAATACCCCGATGAAAGAGCGCGCACGTTTGATGCGCCGTTTGGGTGAATTAATCGACCAATATGTTCCTGAAATTTCTGCGCTGGAAACCCAAGATACCGGCCTTCCCATCCACCAGACACAAAATGTTTTGATCCCACGGGCTTCGCAGAATTTTAATTTCTTCGCTGAAATTTGCCAGCAGATGAACGGCCGTACTTATCCCGTTGATGACAAGATGCTCAACTACACCTTAATCCAGCCGATTGGGGTGTGTGCGCTGATTTCGCCGTGGAATGTGCCTTTTATGACCGCAACGTGGAAAGTCGCCCCCTGTCTGGCACTGGGCAATACGGCGGTGTTAAAGATGTCCGAACTTTCCCCGCTGACCGCCAACCGTCTGGGGGAATTGGCGTTGGAAGCTGGCATTCCGGCCGGGGTACTGAATGTCGTACAGGGCTACGGTAACACCGCAGGCGATGCGTTGGTCAAACACCCTGATGTGCGGGCGGTTTCTTTCACGGGCGGAACAGCAACAGGTCGCCTGATCATGCAAAATGCCGGACTGAAAAAGTATTCTATGGAGCTGGGCGGAAAATCCCCGGTGCTTATCTTTGACGATGCCGATATTGAACGTGCGCTGGATTCCGCTCTATTCACCATTTTCTCCCTCAATGGCGAACGCTGTACGGCAGGCTCCCGCATTTTCATCCAGGAAAGTATCTACCCTGAATTCGTTAAACGCTTTGCTGAACGCGCCAATCGGCTGCGGGTCGGTGATCCCCAAGATCCACAAACTCAGGTAGGCAGCCTGATCAGCCAGCAACACTGGGAAAAAGTGTCCAATTACATCCGCCTGGGGATCGAAGAAGGCGCCACCCTGCTGGCCGGCGGTTTCGACAAGCCGGCTGATTTACCCGCTCATCTGAAAAATGGCAACTTCTTGCGCCCGACGGTGTTGGCCGATGTGGATAATCATATGCGTGTGGCACAGGAAGAGATCTTCGGCCCGGTCGCTTGCCTGTTGCCGTTCAAGAGCGAAGAAGATGGGCTGCGCATGGCCAATGAGGTCGAATATGGCCTTGCCTCCTATATCTGGACACAGGATGTCAGCAAAGTTTTGCGTCTGGCACGTGGCATTGAAGCGGGCATGGTGTTTGTCAATTCCCAGAACGTTCGCGATCTGCGCCAGCCATTTGGTGGCGTCAAAGCCTCCGGTGTCGGGCGTGAAGGCGGGGAATACAGTTTCGACGTGTTTGCCGAAGTGAAAAACGTGTGTATCTCAATGGGCGAACATCCTATTCCTCGTTGGGGCGTTTGAGCCAGAAAATTTAGGCGATAAGGAGGCGTTATGGGAAAGTTAGCGTTAGCAGCGAAAATTACACATGTCCCTTCGATGTATCTGTCTGAATTGCCGGGCAAGCATCACGGTTGCCGGCAAAGTGCCATTGACGGGCACAAAGAGATCAGTCGGCGCTGCCGTGAGATGGGGGTCGATACGATTATTGTCTTTGACACGCACTGGCTAGTTAACAGTGCTTATCATATTAACTGTTCCGGCCATTTTTCCGGCATCTATACCAGTAATGAGTTACCCCATTTTATCCGCGATATGACCTATGAATATGACGGCAATCCGGAGCTGGGCAGGATGATTGCGGAAGAAGCGCGCCAGATGGGCGTTCGCGCCCAATCACACGAGATCCCCAGCCTGAAACTGGAATATGGCACGCTGGTGCCCATGCGCTATATGAACAGCGACCGCCATTTTAAGGTGATTTCAATTTCTGCTTTTTGTACGGTTCATGCGTTTGAAGACAGCCGCAAACTGGGAGAAGCGCTGTTACGGGCGATTGAGAAATACGATGGCACGGTTGCCGTGCTGGCAAGCGGTTCACTGTCGCACAGTTTTATTGAAGATCAGCGTGCCGAACAGGGCATGAACAGTTATACCCGTGAGTTTGATGAGCAGATGGATCGCCGCGTCGTCCAGCTTTGGAAAGCAGGTCAGTTCAAGGAGTTCTGCAAAATGCTGCCGGAATATGCGCAATATTGCCGCGGAGAAGGTAACATGCACGATACCGTGATGCTGCTGGGCCTGCTCGGATGGGACAAGTATGACGGCAAGGTGGAGTTTTTGACGGAATTGTTCGCCAGCTCAGGGACAGGGCAGGTTAACGCCGTTTTCCCGCTGCCGGATGATACGGTTAATCAACATTAAACTGACGCCTGAGAGGAGTAAAACCGTGCCACATTTTTACGCTGAGTGTACAGAGAATATCCGTGAAGAAGCCAAGTTGCCCGAACTCTTTGCCAAAGTGAATCAAGCACTGGCAGAGACAGGCATTTTTCCACTGGGGGGTATCCGCAGCCGTGCCATTTGGTTGGACACCTGGCAAATGGCTGATGGTCAGCAAGATTATGCGTTTGTTCATATGACGCTGAAAATTGGTGCCGGACGCAGCCTTGCGGATCGGCAAAAAGTCGGAGAAATGGTGTTTGATTTAATTAAAGCGCATTTCAGTGAATTGATGGCACAGCGCTATCTCGGCCTCTCTTTCACGATGGAACAGCTTGATCCGGTGCTGAATTATAAATCCAATAACGTTCATAGCTTGTTTAAAGCAAAAGAGTGAGGAAATGATGGCAAGTCACCTAAAGACAACATTGCTGCGTCAACAGGCTTATATCAATGGTCAATGGGTTGATGCGGAAAATAAAACGACGTTTGCAGTTATCAACCCTGCCAGCGGAGAAGTCATTGCTCATGTCAGTGATCTGGGTGCCAAAGAGACGCAATCAGCCATTGAGGCTGCCCACCATGCCCTTCCTGCATGGCGATCGCTGACAGCGAAACAGCGTAGCCAAAAACTCAGGCAATGGTTCCAACTGATAATGGAAAACCAAACGGCCTTGGCTGAAATACTGAGTACGGAACAGGGCAAATCCCACATTGAGGCAATGGGCGAAATTGCTTACGGTGCCAGTTTTATCGAATGGTTCGCCGAAGAAGGCAAACGTATTTATGGCGAAACCCTGTCTTCCCCCATGCCGGGCCGTCGTCTCGCGACCATCAAACAACCGGTTGGCGTCGTTGCGGCGATTACCCCGTGGAATTTCCCCAATGCGATGATCACCCGTAAGGTTGGCCCGGCACTGGCGGCAGGCTGTACGGTGGTGCTGAAACCAGCGGCTGAAACACCACTCTCTGCATTGGCATTGGCTGTCTTGGCAGAGCAGGCCGGCATTCCGGCGGGTGTCTTCAATATCGTGACCGGCATGGATGCCCAAGCGATAGGTGAAGTGCTGACATCAAGCCCTGTCGTGCGCAAACTGTCGTTCACCGGCTCTACCCGTGTCGGCAAATTATTGATGGCACAAAGCGCCGATACGGTGAAAAAACTCTCCCTCGAACTGGGGGGCAACGCGCCTTTTATTGTGTTTGATGATGCCGATCTTGATGCGGCGGTCGCAGGCGCAATGGCGGCGAAATTCCGTAACAGTGGGCAAACGTGTGTCTGTGCCAACCGCATTCTGGTACAGGAAAGCATTTATGATGTGTTTGCCGAACGTCTGGCACATGCCGTAAAACAGCTTCATGTCGGGCCAGCCACGGATCACTCATCCCAACAAGGCCCACTGATTAATCAAGCGGCGGTGGAAAAAGTACGGGCACATATCAGTGATGCGGTATCCAATGGCGCGCGCATTCTGGCGGGAGGCCAATCCCATGCGCTGGGTGGCCTGTTCTTTGAACCAACGGTACTGGCGGATGTCAGTGAGTCGATGCTGGTTGCCCATGAAGAAACCTTCGGCCCTCTGGCCCCCTTGTTCAAATTCCGTGATGAAGACGAAGCCATCCGGATTGCCAACAACACGGAATTCGGTCTGGCGGCCTATTTCTATTCCCGCGACATTGGCCGCATTTACCGGGTAGCGGAAGCGTTGGAAAGTGGCATGGTCGGCATCAATGAGGGTTTGATCTCCAATGAAGTCGCCCCATTTGGCGGTATTAAACAATCCGGGCTGGGACGTGAAGGTTCACGTTACGGTATTGAGGATTATCTGGAAGTGAAATACCTCTGTTTTGGCGGGTTAGAAGCTAAAGAGGATTAACACACTATGCTACAGCAAGACGTCATCTCACAGGTTGCACGCCGTTTACATCTGGCGGAGAAGAACCGTCAACAGATCCGCCAAATCTCACTGGATTACCCAGAGATCACCATTGAGGATGCTTACGCCATTCAACGTGAGTGGGTGGATTTGAAAATCAGGGAAGGCCGAATTCTCAAGGGACACAAAATTGGCCTGACATCGAAAGCCATGCAAGCCAGTTCACAGATTAATGAACCGGATTATGGTGCCCTGCTGGATGATATGTTTTTTCAAGACGGCGGTACTATCCCTTGCGAGCGCTTTATTGTGCCACGCATTGAGGTCGAACTGGCTTTTGTGCTGGCAAAGCCCCTGCGTGGCCCAAACTGTACGCTGTTTGATGTTTATAACGCGACAGATTATGTCATTCCGGCACTGGAGCTGATTGATGCCCGCTGTCATAACATTGATCCTGAAACCCAGCGCCCACGCAAGGTATTCGATACGATTTCAGACAATGCCGCCAATGGGGGCGTGATTATGGGCGGCCGGCCGATCAAGCCGGATGAACGGGATCTGCGTTGGGTCAGTGCCCTGCTCTACCGCAATGGGGTGATTGAAGAATCCGGTGTGGCAGCGGCGGTACTTAATCATCCCGCCAATGGCGTGGCGTGGCTTGCCAATAAACTGGCACCCCATGATGTTCAACTTGAAGCAGGCCAGATTATTCTGGCCGGCTCTTTTACCCGCCCGATCCCCGCCCGTAAAGGGGATACCTTTCATGTGGATTACGGCGTGTTAGGTTCAATTAGCTGTCACTTTTGTTGAACATCACGGTTGAACATCATGGGCTTGGAATCTATTGAGGTAATATTATGGATCAACTAACGGATCAACTAACGAATAAATTTAAACATGCCCTGCAAGCTGGACCGCCACAAATCGGATTATGGCTTGGGCTATGCAGCGGGTATAGCGCGGAAATATTGGCAGGAACGGGATTTGATTGGCTGTTGATTGATGGTGAACATGCGCCCAATGATATTGCCAGCACGCTTGCCCAATTACAGGCTATTGCCCCTTATCCAAGCCAGCCGGTCGTTCGCCCGGCGTGGAATGATCCGGTGATCACCAAACAGTTGTTGGATATTGGTGCACAAACGTTATTGTTCCCGATGATTCAAAATGCGGCACAAGCACGTGAAACGGTCAGGGCGACTCGCTATCCTCCCGCCGGTATTCGTGGCGTGGGCAGTGCCTTAGCACGCGCTTCCCGCTGGAACCGCATTCCTGACTATCTGTCCCGCGCCAATGATGAAATCTGTGTACTGGTTCAGGTTGAAACGCGTGAAGCCCTGCAAAACTTGGCGGAAATAGCGGCTGTCGAAGGTGTCGATGGTGTGTTTATCGGCCCGGCCGATCTCAGTGCCGATATGGGCTACATCGGCAACCCGCAACACCCTGAAGTTCAGGCGGCCATTGAACACGCCATCGCTCAGATCCAATCTTGCGGCAAGGCCGCTGGTATTTTGATGACCGACACTGATGCCGCTCAACATTATCTCAATCTGGGTGCGCGGTTCGTTGCAGTAGGGGTTGATACCATTTTATTGACCGGGGCCGCCAATGCTTTGGCAAAGCGTTTCGGCAAATAATCAGTAAATAAACAACGAATCGTGTTTCGACAACAATAATGATCCAATATGGCTGATGTTTGTTGATCGCTGCATCAGCCATTGCAAAGGAAACGCAGCCGTCAATAAAACAAGGAAGGGATAGTTAAGGGGTACAAAATAATAAAAAAGGAAACAACCATGAGCATTTCGCCTGACACCATACCAAAATCAGAAAATATTCCCCATCAACCTAACAAGCTGACTGCCCAGCAGCAAAGTGTCATCAATAAATTATTCCGCCGCCTGATCCTGTTTCTTTTTGTCCTGTTCGTTTTCTCTTTTCTGGATCGCATCAATATTGGCTTTGCCGGTTTGACGATGGGAAAAGATCTCGGTTTAACCTCCACCATGTTTGGTCTGGCCGCGACGCTGTTTTATGCGACTTACGTCATTTTCGGCATTCCCAGCAATGTGATGTTGAGTATTGTGGGAGCACGGCGCTGGATCGCGACCATCATGGTGTTATGGGGGATCGCCTCCACCGCCACCCTGTTTGCCACCGGGCCTACAAGCCTGTATATCTTGCGTATGCTGGTCGGGGTTGCGGAAGCCGGCTTTTTGCCGGGGATTCTGGTTTACCTGACGTATTGGTTTCCGGCCTATTATCGGGCGCGTGCCAATGCACTGTTTATGATCGCCATGCCCGTCACGATGGCATTCGGTTCACTGGTTTCCGGTTATATTCTGGCAATGGATGGCATCTGGAATTTGCGTGGCTGGCAGTGGTTGTTTTTGCTGGAAGGCTTCCCTTCTGTTTTGCTCGGTTTTGCGGTCTGGTTTTATCTGGATGATTCACCGGAAAAAGCCAAGTGGCTGACGCGTGAAGATAAGCAATGCCTGCAAGCGATGCTAGACAACGATAAGCTTTCTGTCCTGCCGCCCAATGAGCTTCAACATCAGCAACAACCACAAAAAAGACGCTTATGGCGTGAAGTTTTTACCCCGATTGTCTTAATGTACACCTTCGCTTATTTCTGCCTGACCAATACCCTGAGTGCCATTAATATCTGGACACCACAGATTATGCAGAGTTTCAATCAAGGCAGCAGCCATGTCACTGTCGGTATTTTGACGGCCATTCCACAATTCTGCACAATTTTGGGCATGGTTTACTGGAGCCGCCGCTCAGACCGTCTGCAAGAACGCAAGATGCACACCGCCCTGCCCTATCTGTTTGCCGCCGCCGGCTGGATGTTAACGTCGCTGACCGATAACAGCATGGTACAACTGCTGGGGATCATTATGGCTTCCACCGGATCGTTTACGGCGATGGCTGTGTTTTGGACAACGCCGGATCAATCGATCAGCCTGCGCGCCCGCGCCGTGGGGATCGCTGTGATCAATGCCACCGGCAATGTGGGATCGGCCGTCAGCCCGCTGTTAATTGGTTGGTTAAAAGATCAAACGGGGGATTTTAACGCCGGGCTTTATTTCGTCGCCGGACTGTTGGTCATTGGTGCGCTGATGGTTTTTCTGATCCCGATGAAACAGGCACAGGTAACCCGTAAATAACCGCTAAATATTCCGCTATCTTAGCCAACAATCAGAAACGGGAGAGCATCGATGTCTGCATCCTATACGATCAAAACCAATACGAGCAAAGCCACCACGATCAAATCCATCATCACCAATATCGATATCAGCAAGGATTATGATGAAACCCAAGGCTCGGATGATGTTCACTACCAAACGTTTGGTCACATGGCGGCATTTTTCGGGCGTGATATGCAGGCACATCGCCATGATGGTTTTTTCCAACTGCATTATCTACTGACCGGGCGGATTGAACTGCAACTGGATGAACAGCACTATTCCGTGCAAGCCCCGCTGTTTATCCTGACTCCACCTTCTGTCCCCCATGCTTTTTTTACCCAGGAAGATACGGATGGTTATGTATTGACTGTTCGTCAGGAATTGATTGCACCCTTGCTCAGTTCACTTTATTCCACTCATCGAGAGTGGGTTGATATTCCGGCTATTTGTCTTTCTGTCGCGGAGAAATACGATGAATTGGACACCTTCAACCATTATTGGGCCCTGATCGGGCGTGAGTCTGCCAATCAATTTGCTGGACGTGAGCAATCACTGGCTTTTCTGGCTCAATCTTTGTTTACCTTCCTGCTGCGCAGTATTCCCCTTGATGATCACGGTTCCGGTGGCGTCAAAGGAGAATTGAAACTGTTCCAGCATTTTAACCAATTGGTTGATCAACATTATCACCAGCATCTTACCGTGCCGGAATATGCGGAAAAATTGGGAATGACGGAATCACGCCTGAAAGATATGTGCCGGCGCTTTGCCAATCGTCCACCGAAAAAACTGATCTTTGACCGGCTCCTGCGGGAGGCAAAACGGTTATTACTGTTTAGTGACAGTCCCGTATTTGCAGTAGCCTATCAGCTTGGGTTTAAAGATCCTGCCTACTTTACCCGGTTTTTTAACCGATTGGTGGGATGTTCACCGAGTGTTTGGCGAGAGAGGCATGAAGGACAGTAGGCCGCAGCACCGATCCACAAACCTGAAATCGTGAAGCTGTAATCTAAAATACAATAATTTCATGAGGTCAATGATGGGAAAGGCATTAAATTTATATTTGGCAAACAAAGCGATTAAACATATTAATATTACGCTTGGCATTATCTCGCCGAACCGACCGCCAGAACATTTACACTCTCCACCTTCAAACAGAATTTATTATAATCGACGTCTCCAAACCCTACGTGAAAAAGGACAAAAAACATTAAATCATTATTATAAAAATCGGGCTGCCGATACCATGAAAAAATATCCAGATATCATCAATAAAGAGCCGGGAATTACTAATCCTGCCAGATATTATGCCGCTAAAGAGCCACAGGAACATCTCATCAGGCAACGATTAATTTCCAATAACTATTCCGTAGAAGCGGGTGTCGGTAATTGTAATGAAAAATCACAAATTGCTTTTACTTATTTATTGCTGCGAGGTGCCCGTCCACTTGAACGTTTCGTCATCATTAATGAAATGGGGATCAGTGACCATGCTTTTATTGTGATTGGCAGAAATCAAGGTGAACCGCATCAATCAGCAAGCTGGAACCATGAAGCCGTCATTTGTGACCCTTGGGATAACAATGTCTTCCTCTCTAATGGTCGCGATCTCAGCACTTTTTTTAATGGCACATTAAGACTGATGCACCGCTATGAGTAAAAACACCAAGCCGATCACATTTACGCAACAAACTCGCTGTTTTTATCGAAAAGTACCAGTAAACCTGCCGAAAGTCTCTTCAACAGAGACCGTTTAGTCGCTTCAATCAAGCAATGAAACAAACATAAAATTAACACACAAACCCCATATGGATAACAAACCCAAATAAGGGGATTTTTCGGAACATGAGGTTGCTATGAGACTAGAAAATTTGCGTGCTGACCATAAACGCCCATTTACCAGTAAAGAATATTTGCGTTCACTTCAGGATAACCGCGAAATTTATATCTATGGTGAACGCGTCAAAGATGTGACAACCCACCCGGCTTTCCGCAATGCCGCAGCTTCAATTGGTCAACTGTATGATGCCCTTCATGCCCCGGAAACTCACGATGCCCTCTGTTGGAATACCGATACCGGTAATGATGGCTACACCCACAAATTTTTCCGTTTCGCCACCAGCACGGATGACATCCGCCAACAGCGCGACGCCATTGCGGAATGGTCACGCCTAAACTATGGCTGGATGGGACGCTCACCCGATTATAAAGCAGCATTTTGTTGCTCATTAGGCGCCTATCCTGAATATTATGGACAATTCGCTGACAATGCCCGCCTCTGGTATAAACGCATTCAGGAAAGCTGCATCTATTTCAACCATGCGATTGTTAATCCACCGATTGATCGCCATAAACCCGCCGATCAGGTCAAGGATGTCTTTATCCAGATAGAAAAAGAGACCGATGCCGGCATTATTGTCAGTGGTGCCAAAGTCGTCGCCACCAATTCGGCGCTGACTCACTATAATTTCATCGGCTTTGGCTCTGCGCAGGTGATTGGGGATAATCCCGATTTTGCCCTGATGTTTGTTGCGCCCATGGACGCCGATGGCGTGAAATTAATCTCCCGCGCCTCTTATGAATTGGTGGCCGGTGCGACCGGAACGCCTTTTGATTACCCCCTTTCCAGTCGGTTTGATGAAAATGACGCCATTCTGGTGATGGATAAAGTATTAATTCCATGGGAAAACGTGTTAATTTATCGCGATTTTGATCGTGCCCGCAATTGGGCGGTGCAAAGTGGTTTTGCGCGGCTATTTCCCATGCAAGCCTGCGTGCGCCTTGCGGTTAAACTGGATTTCATTACGGCGCTGCTGCAAAAAAGCCTTGAATGCACCGGCGTGGTGGAATTCCGTGGTGTTCAGGCCGATTTGGGCGAAGTGGTTGCGTGGCGCAATCTGTTCTGGTCATTGACCGATGCGATGTGGGCAGAAGCCAAGCCGTGGGAAAATGGCGCTTACCTGCCCGATACCCAGGCGATTCAAACGTATCGCGTGATGGCGCCCATGGCATATACAAAAATCAAGAATATTATTGAAAGCAATGTCACCAGCGGCTTGATTTATTTGCCATCCAGCGTGCGTGATATGAATAACCCTGAAATCAATAAATATCTTGAAAAGTATGTCCGTGGCTCTAATGGCATTGACCACGTAGAACGCATTAAGATTTTGAAATTAATGTGGGATGCCATTGGCAGTGAGTTCGGCGGTCGCCATGAATTATACGAAATCAACTATGCCGGCAGTCAGGATGAAATTCGCCTGCAATGCCTGCGCCATGCCTATGGCTCCGGCAATATGAAAAAAATGACGGAATTGGTGGATCGCTGTCTCTCTGACTATGATTTGAATGGCTGGACCCGACCCCACCTGCACAATAACCGTGATATTAACCTGTTAGATAAGCTGCTGAAATAAGTCAGTAGCAGGAGGCTATTATGTCTGTAGAAAATGAACATCGCCTGCGTTTTAGGGATGCGATGGCAAGCCTGTCCGCTGCGGTGAATATCGTCACCACGGATGGTCTTGCAGGGCGCTGCGGTATTACGGCAACGGCAGTATGCTCTGTGACTGATACGCCTGCGACTTTGATGGTCTGTATTAATCGCAAGAGCAGCATGAATCCGGTATTTCAGGAAAACGGTCATCTGTGTGTCAATATCCTGAATCATGAACAGGAATTGATGGCACGCCATTTCGCGGGCATGACGGGTGTCAGCATGGAAGAGCGCTTCAATTGGGATATTTGGCGAACCGGCATATTGGGGCAACCCCTGCTGCAAGGAGCACTCGCCAATTTAGAGGGACGTATTGAGCAAGTACAGGAAGTGGGGACTCACTATGTTTATCTTGTGGAAATAAAACAGATTATTGTTCGTGAAGAAGGTCATGGGCTGATTTACTTTAAGCGCGGCTTTCATCCGGTGATGGATAAGACCCTGGCCGCAGCGGTTTAAAATAAAATCACACATATATTGTGTGTTGTAGCCTAATGAGTCAGGGTATTGTGCAAACAGAACAATCTGTGGGAATGCTGGTCAGATATTGACGCAGAAAATTTTGTCTGGGGGAAATAGAAAAATAGGGCTCCTATTTTAGAGATATTAGGCGAGAAAAGATGAAATATATTCATAATCTCGCCTTGATATTTTTATAATGAAATATTAAACCTCAAACAATGAACATATTCTATACATCTTTATTGCTTTCAATTTCATTATAATGAGTAACAATTTTGGCCTCTTTGGCAACATAATAATTAGGTACAGAATAAGCCAGGGCGCGAGCATACTTTGATAACTCATTACCCAAAGAAGACGCTTGCCCGATAATCATCGCTCCAGCCGGCTTTTTTAAGCTTATTCCTTTGACTCGGTGCACCGCAATCACATTGTTTCAGCATATTTAAAACAAAACGCCGGAATAACGCTAAATTTTCAATGGCTCCGTCCAGAACGATACGTGAATCATCTTC
>NZ_JAQRFJ010000064.1:0-17738 GCF_028599065.1 Xenorhabdus sp. PR6a
AAATGACATTCAATACGAATTGAGATTTACTTTATCAGGCATACTCAGTCTGTATTTTAGTGATATGGGAAAAGGATTAGTTAAATCAGTGCCAATAATGAAATTAATTGGGTAAATAATCACTGTTGTAAGAAATAACCTATTAATATTAAATAGCATGACTTCATGGCGATTTAAATTCTAATAGTTTGATTATTTTATCTGGCAGAGGAGAGGTTTTTTTATTAATACATTGATTTATGATTATTTTCTTCATTGATGCCGTTATGTCATTATTAAACTATATTGTTTGAAAAGAATACCTGTAGATTGGAAACGATTAAAGATTATTTTAAATAAAGCAATATCTATAAAATATTAGTGGTAATTATTTGTTATTATTTAATCGTTGTGTTGATCATGATGGGCGTGATCAATGTGCTTTATGATCACGCTTTAGGCTGATTTCGGGGTTAACCGCTCAACCGGCATTCCCTTGCTGATACGCCAGTGCGACGGTTAAGGACTGCACCAAACACAAGGTGGCAGATTGAGAACGGAACGCATCAACCTGTGCTTCCTTCACCACAAAGCAGATATCGCTGAAACTCGCTAATGGGCTAATTTGGCTGTCAGTAATCACAATTTGCTTCGCGCCAGACTGTGCCGCTCTTTCACTGACCATCACCGTTTCCTCGGCATACGGCGTAAAACTGATAGAAACCACGACATCTTTAGGGCCAATCATATTCATCTGCTCGCGGAACATACCACCCAATCCATCGATTAACAGGGGACGGCACTCCAAATGACTGAGAGCATAAGTAAGATATGATGCCACGCTGAAAGAGCGGCGCAGGCCGATAATATAAATATTGTGAGCATTCGCCAGTAAATTTACTGCCTTACTTAAATCCTCTGCGGGGGTGCGGGCTGCGAGTTGCTGCATGGCTTGGGCATTGGAATGGGCAAATTCCTGCAAAATATGCTGAGGATCTTCTGGTATCTGATGATCGCCATCCAGCTCTTTGAACAGCCGTGCCCGATCAGTATAGCTGGCGGTTTCTTCAACCAAATTCAGGCGAAACAATTGTTTCATTTCATTGAATCCACTGAAATTAAAGGCATTGGCAAAGCGGATCAAGGTAGAAGGTGGAACATCGGCCTCTTTTGCAATAATGGCAACCGTATCAAAAGCGACACTATTCGTATTATCCAGTATATATCTTGCAACTTGCTGTAACCGTTTGCTTAATTCACCATAACGGGATCGTACCTGTTCTTGAAGTTCATGCAGATTAGATGCAGCAGACATCATGCCCCCATAAGGAAATTTCAATGAGTGTAGTTGCATAAAAATAGCGTGTTGATCACATTAATTAAAGACCATTTCAAATTTAATTGAAAATGAAATTTATATTTCATATATCTGTAGCACTATGATTCAACGCTTATAATTCAATTGTCACTTGCTGGTTCAATCCGTACTGGCTCAATCATAATTGTATTTAGAGAGGCTCTGAATGGAACAGATTAAAAACTTTATTGGCGGGCAACTCGTTGATAGTCAAAGTGATCGTATTTCACTCATCTTCAACCCAGCCACAGGGCAGGCGATTCGAAAGGTTGCCTTGAGTACCGTTCATGAGACTGGATATGCGATTGAATCTGCTCATTTGGCCTTTGAAGAATGGTCAAAAACCTCGCCATTGAAACGCGCCCGTATCCTGTTCAAATTCAAATCATTACTTGAAGAAAACCAAGACAGATTGGCAAGGCTGATTTCTGAAGAGCATGGAAAAATTTACTCTGATGCGGTGGGGGAATTAACGCGTGGCCTGGAAGTGGTCGAATTTGCTTGTGGTATCCCTCATCTGCAAAAAGGGGAACACTCCGCCAATGTCGGAACCGGAGTGGATAGCCACTCCTTAATGCAGCCATTGGGGGTTTGCGCTGGCATTACACCTTTTAACTTTCCTGCCATGGTGCCAATGTGGATGTTTCCCATTGCACTGGCGACGGGGAATACCTTTGTCCTGAAACCCTCTGAAAAAGATCCCTCTCTTTCGGTTGAACTGGCGAAATTATTGCAACAAGCGGGTTTGCCGGATGGCGTGTTTAACGTTGTGCAGGGGGATAAAGAAGTTGTTGATGTGCTGCTGACCGATCCTCGCATTCATGCCGTGAGTTTTGTCGGTTCAACGGCGATTGCGGAATATGTTTATGCCACCGCATCGGCGCACGGCAAACGCTGCCAGGCATTGGGTGGGGCAAAGAACCACAGTATTTTGATGCCGGATGCAGATATAGATATGGCAGCAAGTGCCATCATGGGGGCGGCATTTGGTGCAGCAGGAGAACGTTGCATGGCCTTATCTGTGGTACTGGCGGTTGGGGATGATATAGCAGATACCTTGGTAGAAAAACTCCGGCAGCAAATCGCTCAAATGTCAGTAGGGCCTGGTATTAACGCAGGGAAAGAAAACGATATGGGTCCCGTGATTTCCAAGCCACATAGGGAAAAAATTTGTGGTTACATTCGCAGTGGCGTTGAGCAGGGAGCAAAATTGCGGGTTGACGGGCGAGGGTATCAGGTTGCAGGCTATGAAAATGGCTATTTCGTGGGGCCAACCCTGTTTGATTATGTCACGCCAGACATGAAAATCTATCAAGAAGAGATCTTCGGCCCGGTGCTGGTTATCGTTCGCGTACCCGATTATGACACAGCATTGAAATTGGTTAATCAGCATGAATATGGCAACGGGGCAGCCATTTTCACCCGTGATGGTGAAACGGCTCGTCAATTCAGTGAAGACGTTCAGGCGGGTATGGTCGGTGTGAATGTGCCCATCCCAGTCCCAATGGCATTTCATAGTTTCGGTGGCTGGAAGCGTTCCATTTTTGGGCCGCTGAATGTACATGGCAATGACGGTGTTCGCTTTTATACCCGCATGAAAACAGTCACCAGCCGTTGGCCTGCCAGTGTACGTTTGGAACATCATGACAGCCATTTTGTGATGCCAACGATGGAGTAGTTATTCCATGAAAAACAGATCAATCAATACGAAGAAAATGACAATGGCCCAAGCCTTGGTCAGATTCCTCAACCAGCAATATATCCATGTTGATGGGGAGGAATATCCCTTTATTCGAGGTATCTTCACGATATTTGGTCACGGTAATGTGGTCGGATTAGGGCAGGCATTAGAGCAGGATGCAGGGCATCTTCGCGTTTATCAAGGCTGTAATGAACAGGGGATGGCGCATATTGCCACGGGATTTGCCAAACAGAAAAAACGTCGGCAGATTTTTGCCGTCACCTCTTCTGTTGGGCCTGGGGCGGCCAATATGGTAACGGCTGCCGCAACTGCAACGGCGAATCGCATCCCATTACTGTTATTGCCGGGAGATACTTTTGCTTGTCGCCAGCCTGATCCCGTTTTGCAGCAGGTTGAACAGTATGGTGATGGCACCATCAGCACCAATGACTGTTTCCGTCCAGTGTCCCGTTATTGGGATCGCATTTCGCGGCCGGAGCAATTAATGGCAGCCATGATCCACGCCATGCGAGTATTGACCGATCCGGCCGATACCGGCACCGTCACGATTTGTCTTCCGCAGGATGTTCAGGGAGAAGTCTGGGATTACCCGGATTACTTCTTCCAGAAACGAATTCACCAGATTGAACGCCGCCCGGTTTCTCAGGTGCGTATTCAAGAGGCCATTGCACTGATTCAGCGCAAGAAAAAGCCGCTGTTAATTTGTGGTGGTGGAGTACGTTATTCCGACGCTCATGAGGCTTTTCGCCATTTTGCTGAAACGTTCAATATCCCGTTTACTGAAACTCAGGCGGGGAAAAGTGCGATTGTGGCTGCTCATCCATTGAATTGTGGCGGCATTGGTACGACAGGTTGTTTGGCCGCGAATCAGCTTGCCAAAGACGCTGATTTAATTATTGGTGTTGGTACCCGTTTTACCGATTTCACAACGGCTTCAAAGTCACTGTTCCAACATCCAGAAGTGGAATTCCTTACCTTCAATGTAGCGGAATTTGACGCCTGCAAACTGGATGCCGTCAGTGTACTGGCGGATGCCAGAGAAGGGCTGAATGCCATTGCGCAAGCATTGTCAAAAATGGCATGGCGTTCTGAGTGGCAGCAAGAAATTGCACAGGCAAAGGCCGCCTGGCAACAGGAATTAGGACGCTTGTTTTCCATTCAGTATCAAGCCGGATTCCAGCCTGAAATTGCAGGGCATTTGGATGATCAACTGAACGAGTACAGCGAAACATTGCGAACCAATCTGACTCAAACCCGTGTGCTTGGCCTGATGGATCAATATTTGGAACCCGACGCCATCATTGTGGGAGCAGCGGGTTCTTTACCGGGAGATTTACAGCGCATTTGGCAACCGAAAGTGCCTGATACTTATCATCTTGAATATGGTTATTCCTGCATGGGGTATGAAATTGCTGCCTCACTGGGGGCAAAACTCGCTTGTCCCGAACAGCCTGTTTACACAATGGTCGGCGATGGCTCATATTTGATGTTAAACAGTGAATTACAAACGGCTATTCAGGAAAACATTAAGATCACCGTGCTGTTGTTTGATAATGCGGGATTTGGTTGTATCAATAACTTGCAGATGAGTCAGGGCATGGGAAGTTTTGGCACGGAAAATCGTTATCGCAATCAGCAAAGCGGCAGATTAGATGGTGCTTTAATACCCGTGGATTTTGCCAAGAATGCCGAAAGCTACGGTTGTAAAAGCTATCGGGTGCATAATGAGCAACAATTGATTGCTGCTTTGCAAGATGCGCAGAAACAGCCATGTGCGACATTAATCGATATTAAAGTATTACCGAAAACCATGACCCATGATTATGAATCATGGTGGAGAACAGGAACTGCGCAGCTTGCGGATAAACCGGAAATTACTGCATCAGCAGAAAAAATCAGGAAATATGTAGAGAAAAAGGTACGTCAGTATTAACCGACGCTGGATATCGATTGTTCAGGGCTGGATGCAAAATCCTTATGTACTGTGTGTACGTTCCGGTTTCTGTGTGCAGCCGTATGCAAATGATCTGCAATACCCAGCAGAGAGAATTCAATAAAATAGGATGTTAATAAGATAGAATTAAAAATTTTCCACCAATTTTGGAAATATAAAATCTTCCAATAATAAAAATAAATTATCCCATATATCAATGTTATTATATCTGCCACTAAAAATGACAATAATTGATTCTAGCTGAGGAATAATTAATAATATTTGCCCGCCATTTCCAAATGCAGCGTGCCAATGATATTCATTCCCATTTATAGGTGATCTATATTTACCCATATACCAAAGATAGCCATAATCATCTGTTCCGGTAGAAAATCGAGGTTTCATGGATTCTTTGAGCCATGTAGCAGGAATGATATCTTTTCCTTCCCATTGACCTTTATTGAGTATCAATAGACCTATTTTTAATAGATCTCTTGCGGTTAGGCGTAACCCAGAGGCCGCCGATGCAACCCCATCTTTTCCTTTATGCCACTTAACATGATGAATACCTAATTGTGTGAACAAGACTTCATTTGCAAATTCGGGCAAAGTGCAATGCGTATATTTCTCTATTATGCGACCTAATAGAGCCACATTTCCTCCTGAATAGCACCATGTTTCACCGGCTCGATCTGTCACTGTTTTGGAAAAAATATATCCATACCTATCTTGCGCCAATTCCATGCCGATCTCATCATTTCTAATATCATGGTAAGAATAACTTTCATTCCACTCTATTCCCATTGTCATAGTAAGTGCATGTTCGATATTTATATGATCAAATCTATTATCTTTCCGATATTCGGAGAAATGTTCAATGATAGGGCTTTTTAAATTGGGAGCATTTTTGTACTTCATAGCCAGCCCGTATAAAATAGATATAATGCTTTTTGTGATGGATCTTATGTCATGTAAAGTATTTTTATTGAAATCTATCTTCCCCATATCCTCTCCCCATAATTCATCATGACCTGAGAAGTATCCTTCTGCTAATAACGTTCCTCTTTGGCTAACCACTAAAGCGTGTACATGTTCAAAAAGTTTATGATTTGAAGATAAATTTATTTTATTGGTTGAGAAACCGTTCATACATAGCCTCGATAATATTTTTATGAAAAGTAATAATCTAGCTTTTTTAATTTATTAAAAAACCCTAATTACAAAAAAATCGGTAATTTTTTCGTTTCTCGTAGCCGTAGGTGGGTCGTAAAGGCTGTCTGGGATTGGCTGTTGAGGCGATTGTTGGCATCAGTGGGCACCACTATAAGGATACCTTGATTAATCCTATTAATGAGTTTGTAGCGAAATGTCAAAGTTACGAAGGGGCACGAAAGAAATTGTCGGCAAGATGCAACTCAGATGAAAGTTTATGAGCTAGCTCTAAAAAATAAAATTTTCAAATAAAACGAAATTGAAATAAACGTTTTATTTGGTATATTTTCATTCACACCAAAAGCAGAGACCAAGGTATCAAGGAGCATTCATGTTCAATATTGCGTTATTTGGCGCCGGGCGAATTGGGCAGGTTCACGCTGTTAACATTGCCGGTCATAAAGAAACTCGTCTTTATTCTGTGATAGATCCACATCTGACAAGTGCCGAAGCATTGGCACACCAATATCAAGCCAAAATACAGACTACTGAAGAGGCGATGTCAGATCCTGATGTTCATGGTGTTTTGATCGCATCAGCAACAGAGACCCATGCCGATTTGATAGAATTGGCCGCCCGGCACAATAAAATGATCTTTTGTGAAAAACCGGTTCACCTGGATCTTGAGCGTGTTCGCCAGTGCCTCACAACGGTAAAAGCGTGTCAGGTTCCTCTGCTTGTCGGATTTAATCGTCGTTATGATCCCCAATTTCGTCGGCTGAAAAACCTGTGTGATGCCAGCGTCATTGGTAAAGTCGAATCTCTGCTTATTACTTCCCGTGATCCTTCTCCTCCACCCGCAGAATATGTGCGGGTATCTGGTGGAATGTTTCGGGATATGACCATTCATGACTTTGATATGGCACGTTTTATCGTGGGAGAGGAACCCTGTGCTATTTACGCTCAGGCAAGCAACTTGGTTGATCCTGCCATAGGTCTGGCGGGCGATATTGATACTGCATTTATTGTGATGAAGTTTCCATCGGGGGTAATGGCAACCATTACTAACAGCCGTCGCTCTGGTTATGGTTATGATCAACGCTTAGAACTGCATGGTGAGAAAGGTCTGCTGACAGCCGGAAATATTAAGGAAAACAGTGTGGAATTCTGGGGAGAAAGTGGTTGTACCGCCGCTAAGCCAGAACATTTTTTCCTGCAACGTTACCGTGACGCCTACATTGCGGAATGGTGTCATTTTGTCGATGTTATGGCTGGCAGAGCCATTCCTGAGACTAGCGGTATTGATGGCGAACGGGCTTTATACCTCGCAGATAAGGCACTTGAATCCCTGCAATCTGGTAAAGAAATCAAACTATCACGATAAAATTCAAGAAAAAGCGTTGCTGGAACATTTATTTCATAAAAAAACACCCTATCAGTTCCAGCAACCATAACAGTGGCAGGCCGTTTTTATACCTGAGTAATTTCAAATTGCTGTGCAATTAACAAAGCCGCAAATTGAAAGATGAAGGGCATATAAAAACGTTACATCATTTCCACAAATAAAAACAGGGTCTTCCTGTCGGCTTATTACTGTCTGAAAACGGTTAATTAGAGTGGAGGAGATATGTCAACTTTTCTTTCTTTTATGGGTTTTACCCTACTGGTCGCAGGGTTCGCTTATTATAAGACACGAAACAAACAGTTAAGTGCTTCAACCGAAGGTTATTTCCTTGGCGGGCGCTCTCTGACTGGAGTATATATCGGCAGCTCCATGTTATTAATGAATTTGTCTACAGAACATTTGGTCGGCCTCAATGGATTGGCGTTCAGAACCGGATTTATTGTTATGGCGTGGGAAGTGATTGCGGCTTTAACGATTGTCCTCTTCGCCATCTATTTCCTGCCAAGATATTTAAAATTAGGCATTTCAACCATCCCAGAATATCTTGAGCGCCGATTTGATAAAAATACTTTGCTGATTACATCAATCCTATTTTTAGCAATGTATGTGATCTCATTATTACCCATCGTTCTATATACAGGGGCTATTGCTCTGGAAAGTCTGTTTCAGGTTTCCCGGGTTTTTCAGATCGATAAAACCACAGCACTTTGGATCATGGTTTGGGGAGTGGGAGGATTGGGCGCGATTTACGCTATCTTTGGTGGGATCAAAGCGATTGCAGTTGCCGATACTTTAAATGGTGTTGGCTTGATTGTAGGCGGCCTGATGGTCACGGTGTTTGCGCTATTGTATGTGGGAGATGGTAATGCGTGGAAAGGGTTAACTGATGTCTATCACGCTCATCCAGAGAAGTTCAATTCCATTGGCAGTGAAGATTCGCTTGTGCCATTCTCGACCCTGTTCACAGGGCTGCTTGTCTCTAACCTGTTTTTCTGGTGTACCAATCAATCCATTGTGCAGAAATCATTGGGCGCCAAGAATCTGGCGGAAGGGCAAAAAGGTGTCATGTTGTGCGCCTTATTTAAACTTATTATCCCTTCCATCATTATCTTACCGGGAGTCATTGCATTTCATATTTTCAACGGTCAAATAGATAATCCAGATAACGCTTATCCTGCGTTAGTGCAACTGGTATTGCCCAAGGTACTGGTTGGCTTCTTTGCGGCGGTCGTTGTGGGAGCGGTATTCTCGACATTTAGCGGTGGGTTGAACGCTTCCGTGACACTATTTACCGTCAATATCTACAAACCACGGAACCCGAATGCCACTGAAGCGCAGGCTGTAGCCGCGGGTAAATATTTGGGCGTAGGGCTGGCATTAGCAACGATGATTATTGCCCCACTTGTCGCTCATGCACCTGAAGGATTGTTTTACTTACTCCAGCAGCTACAGGGGATGTTCAATGCCCCGATCCTCAGTGTGGTTCTGGTTGGGCTGATGACAAAACGTGTTCCCCCGATTGCGGCGAAACTGGGGCTATTGTTCGGTATGTCGGCTTACATCATCTGTAACTTTATTCTGAACGTCAATATTCACTTCTTCCATCTGGTTGGCATTCTGTTTGTGCTGAACATCATCTTTATGTTGACGATTGGTTATTTTTTTCCCGCCGAATCTTATCAGGAAGTGTATACAGAACAGGTGGATATTACACCTTGGTCGATGGTGAAACCGGCGGGGTTGTTAATTACTTTGGCTGTCGTTTCCATGTATGTTTTCCTTGCCGAAAACGTGCCTGCTTATGTGATGGCACTCTATTATGTATTTGTGGTCAGTATCTTGGGTTATGTTTTCTATCAGACAGGCAAGGCGTTATTTAAGCGTCTGGCGGTAGCAAATACGGTTGCCGGTAAGAGGTGAATCAATGGAACAGCATAAGCAACATAATGAGCGACATAAAAAGTTGGATGTTATCTGCATGGGACGTATCGCAGTTGATCTGTATGGCCAACAAACCGGTTCCCGTCTGGAAGACATGGGAAGTTTTGCCAAATACTTAGGGGGATCATCAGGAAATGTAGCCTATGGAACCGCGCGCCAGGGATTAAAATCCTCAATGCTGGCAAGGGTTGGTGATGAACATATGGGACGCTTTCTGCGTGAAGAGTTGGAGCGGGTTGGTTGTGATACCAGCCATTTGATCACCGATAAAGAGCGGTTAACTGCGTTAGTTTTGCTCGGCATTAAAGATAATGAAACTTTCCCGCTGATTTTTTACCGCGATAATTGTGCTGATATGGCTATTACCCAAGATGATTTCAGCGAAGACTATATTGCATCTGCCTGTTGTCTGGCAATCACCGGAACCCACCTTTCCCACCCGCAAACGCGTGATGCTGTTTTGACTGCACTGACTTATGCCCGCAGAAATGGTGTCAAGACCGTCATTGATATCGATTATCGCCCGGTCTTGTGGGGATTGACTTCACTGGGTGACGGTGAAACCCGCTATATCGCCTCAGAGCAAGTGACAGCGCAATTGCAGGAAGTGCTCTCCCAATTTGACTTGATTGTGGGAACCGAAGAAGAGTTTCATATTGCTGGTGGCTCTACGGATACGGTTGAAGCTTTGCATCGGGTACGGGCACTGACGGCTGCAACATTAGTTTGCAAGCGTGGTGCATTGGGATGTTCGGTATTCACTGCCAATATTCCCAATACCTTAGATGAGGGGATCACGATACAAGGCGTCAAGGTAGAAATCCTGAACGTTTTGGGGGCAGGGGATGCCTTTATGTCTGGTTTGTTGCGCGGCTACCTGAATAACGAAAGTTGGCAACAGGCTTGCACTTATGCCAATGCTTGTGGCGCTTTGGTTGTTTCCCGTCATGGGTGTGCGCCTGCCATGCCAGATAAGACGGAGTTGGATAATTATCTGATGCGAGCAACAGCAGTACCTCGCCCTGATTTAGATTCACATCTCAATCACCTGCATCGGGTTGGCAGCCGTCACAAACAATGGGATGAATTATGTATCATGGCATTTGATCATCGTATCCAGTTTGTCGAAATGGCACGTAAGGTGAATGCCAGTCTCGATCGAATTCCACAACTGAAAAAACTGTTGTTCCGTGCCTGTCAGAAAGTCAGCACAGAAGCCCATTTGGCAGGAAAAGCGGGGATATTGTGTGACAGTCGTTTCGGCCAAGATGTACTGAATGCCGCAACCGGGAAGGGGTTATGGATTGGTCGTCCGATTGAACTGCCCGGCTCCCGGCCGCTTTGCCTCGAACACGGTGATATTGGTTCCCAGCTAGTGAGTTGGCCGCGGGAACATATTGTGAAATGTTTAGTGTTCTTTCATCCAGAAGATAACCCTCCATTGCGTTTGGAGCAGGAAAAAACCATACAGGAAGTCTATGCTGCCTGTTGTCAATCCGGCCATGAATTATTGCTGGAAGTTATTTTGCCAACCGATATGCCCCATTCTGATGCGCTTTATCTGCGTGCGCTCCAGCGTTTTTATAATCTTGGCATTAAACCGGACTGGTGGAAATTGCCACCAATGCAATCAGCCACTTGGGATCAAATCGCTGTATTAATCGAACAGTATGATCCTCACTGCCGCGGTGTTGTCATCCTTGGCCTTGATGCGCCTGAAACTATCTTGAAGGCCAGCTTCAATGCAGCCGCAGGTAAACCGATTGTCAAAGGTTTTGCCGTTGGAAGAACGCTGTTTGGTCAGCCGTCACTGCAATGGCTGGCGGGAGAAATTGATGAGGAAACGCTGATCCTGAAAATAAAAACTAACTATCACAATCTGATTAACTACTGGCGTCAACGTAGGTAACAACGCTAACAGAACATCATTTTTTTCATCTTACAGGAGAGAACCTTTATGGCTGTTCAACTTGGCATCAACCCCCTGACATGGACCAATGATGACTTGCCCTCTTTAGGTGCAGAAACACCGTTGGAAATTTGCCTGACAGAAGGGCGACAAGCAGGGTTTGCGGGTTTTGAACTGGGCAATAAATTTCCTCGTCAGGCACAGGTTTTAGGGCCTATTTTAGCCGACCATGATTTGAAACTGGTGTCTGGCTGGTACTCCGGTGAACTGCTGACGCGCAGTGTTGAAGAAGAAATTGCCGCCGTTCAGCCACATTTGACTCTGTTGCGTGAACTGGGGGCAACTGTGATGGTGTTTGCCGAAGTGACACAGTGCATTCATGGCAATCAGAATAAACCCGTATATCTTCGTCCACTGTTTCCGGTAGAGCGCTGGCAAGAATATGGCGAAAAGCTAACAGCATTTGCCCGTTATACTCGGTCACAAGGTGTACAGATTGCGTATCATCATCACATGGGAACAGTGATTGAAAGTGCGGAAGATATCGATAATCTAATGGAGCATACGGGTGAGGAAGTGGGTTTGTTATTGGATACCGGGCATCTGACTTTTGCAGGAGAAGATCCATTGGCAGTGACAAGACGTTGGTGCACACGTATTAATCATGTGCATTGTAAAGACATTCGCCCGGACGTGTTAAAAGATATCAAAAACCGTAAAACCAGTTTCCTTGATGCGGTATTGAGTGGTGTTTTTACTGTCCCAGGAGACGGTTGCGTCGATTATCCGGCCCTTTTTGCGATCTTGAAAGCGAATAACTATCACGGTTGGCTGGTAGTTGAAGCAGAACAAGATCCCGCCGTCGCCCATCCACTGACTTATGCCACAATGGGATATCGCAACTTGCATAAATTTGCCAGAGAAGCGGGATTAGTTTAAATGCGGAGATTGGGGGGAAAAGCTAAATGTCTAAGCTATTGTCGAAATACCGCGCACCGGATCAGGATAAACGGACACAACATATTACACCGGAAACAGCCAACTGGGGATATGTTCATTTTGCGGTTTATGAGCTGAATGCGGGGGAATCGATTACCTTACCCGCCTCAGAAAATGAAACGTGTCTGGTGCTGGTGGCAGGAAAAGCCACAATAGTGACGCCTCAGCAACGATTTGAGAAAATGGGGGAGCGCATGAGTCCATTTGAGCGCAAAAAGCCTTATGCCGTCTATGTTGCTCCCGATGAAGTGATGGAAATTATTGCCGAAACTCAACTTGAGTTGGCGGTATGTCAGGCAAAAGGAAAAGGAAGTTATCCCACCCGTTTAATCACGCCACAAGATATTGAGGCTGAACAGCGTGGTCATGGCAATAATCGACGCTATGTTCACAACATCCTGCCAGATAATCAACCCGCAGATAGTCTACTGGTTGTTGAAGTTTATACTGATGAAGGGTGCACCAGCTCCTATCCCAGCCACAAACACGATACCGATAACGAGCCACAAGAAACCTATCTGGAAGAGACGTATTACCATCGCTTGAACCCACCGCAGGGTTTTTGTGTACAGCGAGTCTATACCGATGACCGCTCACTGGATGAAACAATGGCGGTTTATAACAAGGATGTGGTCATGGTGCCAAAAGGGTATCACCCCGTGGCGACCATTGCGGGTTATGACAGTTACTATCTGAATGTCATGGCGGGTCCGACACGCAATTGGTTATTCTCATGGGAAAAAGATCATCAATGGGTTAACGGCAAAGAGTATGCAGAAAAACATGCTAACCATTAAGTGTTGCTCCCCATTTGGGGAGCAACATCATAGATCCATTATGCTAAGAACGTTTACAAACTAACTTAAATAACCCATAGGTTAAGCTCGCCAGCAAGAGCGAATTAATGGCTGGAACACCCCAGTCGGTTATTAACCCAATCACACTGCCGATCGCGCTGGCAATAATGGCAGCCAAACCAATCGTTGGTGTTTCATATGGAAGTGTGCCGTGTTCTCGGCTCTCATCCAATATCTTGCGATAGGAGCGCAGAATATAGTAATCCACCAACATAATCCCAATAATGGGCGGGAAAACAACGCCCAACACCGTCAGGAAATCCACAAACCGATCCAGAATACCGAGAATAGAAAGTAGCGTTCCGAGTATTCCAATACCTAAAGTCGTTGGAGGATAACGAAGTTTTTTGCCAGTGATCCCTTCTACAGCGTTGATAATGCCTAATGATGAAGAATACAGGTTCAGATCATTGACTCTCAATGTGGAGAAAACAACAACCAGAAGCCCCGCTCCCCCTGCGACTTGTGACATGATAGTGACAACATCTGACGTATGCAGGGCTTTTGCGATCAAAATCGCCAAGCCATTAATTACAAATTCCCCGGCAATAATGGTCAGCAAGGTGATCCCCAAAACATGCTTACCTGATTGGGTGTAGCGGGTCAAATCAGGGGTCATTAAGCTGGCAACAATCGCACCTCCCACGACAATTGTGATACCTGCACTGATGGACAAAGTATCACCAGAATGAGGTAATCTAATGATTTCATGTAGCGGTTGCCCTGATCCTCCGGATAGCACGGTAATGGAGATATAAGCAACCAGCAGAATAAACAGGGGAACCGCGATCCTGGCGGTAAAGCGCAATGCCTTAAAACCAAAGGCGACCAGCGTTGTTAACAACGTGCCGGAGAGTGCCGCAGCCCAGGCGAAGCCGAGTTTATCGCCAGTAGCAAAGTTAAGGGAATGGGCAAAAATAGCGTTTTGAATACCAAACCAGCCTAATAAACTGATTGCGACAATAAAACCAATTAATACTGATCCTATGCGGCCAAAACCGCACCACCGAGCCAACAGGCTGCCGGATAAGCCTTCGCGCATTCCTGCGAAGCCGAGCCCGAATGTGACAATGCCAAAGAGCAAACTGCCGATGAAAATGGCGATAAAGGCATCGATAAGCGCCATAGAGTCACCAAGTACAGCTCCAAGCATAAATTGATCTAATGCTGTCAACATGCCCATATGAACGATAGCCACGCTTAACATTGATACACGTTGTGTTTGTGGCACTCGGCTCAATGGATAGTCTTCAATTTTAACCATAATATTTCGTGATTCCTTGATGGAGTTCAGATAAAGAGAATACCTTTCTCTATTAGGCGTCCGGGGATGTAGTTGTCCAGATGTAAATGTCGACAAAACTCTTCAAGTTGTTGGAGAGAATGGACATTAGCTTTTTGGTAGATGTTATATATTCTGTTTTCTATGGTTTTGTTGCTTACATTGTATATTTTGGCCATTTCCTTATTTGAAAAGCGGTGGAGCATAAAAAAAATGATATCCATCTCAGCTTTGGTAAACAGTTTGGTATCGATTTCCGTTGTTAAGATACTGGGTTTCTGCTGGTTGATATATTGTAAAGGTGACAATGTATTTAGAGGCTTGGCATTCCATACTATCCAAATACATTCTTTATCATTGTTATATACCGGAAACTTTTCACTAATGAATGGTGTTAGGCTATCTCTACCATACCAATAATGGGTTTCTATGACAGAAACCCTATCTTGAAATTCTTCGGCTCTTTTGTCATGTTCTGTTAGGTCTTCAGCTAATTCAGCCCAATCAGCTGGAAACTCATTATCAAGCTTTCCCTCTATATCAAAATTTATGGGAGTATTAGTGTAGAGGTATGCGGCCTTGTTCATGTAAATATGGCGGGAATCTAAATCTTTTATTCCCCAAGGCTCACTTAGATGTTCCATCATGGCGACTAATCCCTTTAGATAGGAATTATTATCGTTGTAGGGCAAATTCATTCTTATCTCACATGATTAGATATGTTGAATACTTTTCGTGAGATAAAAACGAGTGTATTTATGAGAATACCCACCAAGTTCCCCATAAGCTTTGTAACCTAATTTTTCATAAAATCCTCTGGCCTGAAAGTCAAAAGTATCGACATAAGCCATATGGCAATGCCTGTTTAATGCCTCTTTTTCGGCTTGTAACATAAGCTGTTTTCCGAATCCTTTTTTTCGGTATTTTTTATCTACCCAGAGATATTGAATTTCAAGACCACCCCACCAAGTTTTAGCAATAAGACCCGCAATAATTTGATTATCTTCATCAGTGATAGTGAGAAATAAGGGGTGTATATCTACATCGCTATATTGTTGGTTATGCGCCCAGAGATTTTGGATTACATAGGCTTCATCCTGTGAATTTGGAGTATCGGTAATGTGCATTTTCATCTTTTGAAGACACCTCAAGACAATAATTTTAGATATAATTATTTATAACTGAAACTAATACCACTAACCTATCCGCTATCATTTTTTTAGTTTAATTTCAAGAGTGTTTTTCACCTATTTAAATTTAGATAGAAATGCTTATCTTAATATTAAGGGAGACAGGAGAATGCGAAATTCACCGTTCCGTAATAGCTATCTGCTCCCTTTTGTTTAGTACAAAAATGTAGCGCCCGGCTAGGGCATCACCAGGGAAATTTATTTTAATATAAAATAAATAACCACAAGAGTTTTATAGGATTCTTGTGGGATTTTTATTCAATAATAGTGACTTAACATTATATTTTAACATAAAAATAATTTTAATTTGAAACTTTTACGTAATTCATTTTTTATGGTTTTGGTTATAATCATAAGTAATAATTTTAATATTCTCCTTCCAAAGTGAGTAGTGAGATTGATTAAAAAATCGCTAAAACTATGTTGTGAAATAATTGTAAAGCTTTTTCATTGAATGACGTTTAGTACTTGATATTTTTGGTTTTATTCTGTTATTTAACAGAATAAAAGTAATCTGTTATCTAATTATAATTCCTCTTTCCTCTTAAAAACAGAACTAAGTGTGTGAAAAATATTTCCATTAGTAAACTATATTTCGTTGGATTGTTTTGATGAAAAATACATCTCTATATGTTACTTAGATTCAACTAATAAGTGCAATTTCTAAGAAAGGTGGTCAGTTGATATAGTAGGCATCTTTCTCGCTAAAAAAATGCACTATGGCCTATACACAACTGACCGAAATAGAAAAATATCAGATTTTCAGCTTAAAAGAAGCCGATTTTACACAATGTTTTATTGTAATGTCACTCAATCGAGATCCATCAACAGTTAGGTGGTAAGTGAAAAGAAATTGTGAGGCGCAAAAATATTGTCCCAAACAAGCCCAGCGTAACGTATTAGAACGCCTCTATTCTGTGGTAAAAGCAGTCAAGGTCACACCAGAGGCAGATAAATATCAGTGACAGCCTCGGTCTCCGTCACCGTCGGGAACAATTTTACTCGTTCAAAAAAGAGTGGAAAATCCCGAATTTCTTGATTGTGTTCTGGTAACCAATTTGTATACAAGTAATTGACTATATTAGTTATTCCATTATCTGAGCCAATATATCTAATATAAGCACATTTTCCTGATGGAATCTTTTTTAGTCTGATTTTTGAATTGTTAACCTCAAACTTTGGTGAAACTTTCACACATAAGTCAAATTGGTATTCTTCCGGATCAATGTTTGCGGGATCTGCATAAACAAGATTGAAAGTTCGATTGCGCTTTGGGGATAATTTATGATTTATTCTCCATTCTTTGAACTCTCTAATTGTATTGCCAATAGTTGATGGCGAACCTTTATGCTCCATGATTGCCACGAAGGTTTCCGGGAAATTGACGACTTTTACTTCAACAGGAGATAATTTCTCATTCATAACTTTAGTCCTAATATCATTTATGATTTGGTAATGGCTGTACCAGATAGACCAATCAGGTTTTTTTCTGAACTCAATAGGACTTTGACCAACTGAACTTTTGAATGCCCTGGAGAATGCCTCAGAACTTTCATATCCACACGCAAGAGCAATATCCATGACTGAACTATTGTTATACGCCAGATCATAAATAGCTCTCTTCAATCGAATTTGCCTGATATATGCAGCAACACCGATACCATAAGTTGCGGAAAACAATCTGTGAAAGTGATACTTAGAGCAAGCCACAATACTACTCAGACTTTCTCCGTCCATATGTGTATCGATATTTTCATCAATATAATGAAGAAGAGCGTTCAATCGTTGTTTAATCATAATCATATTATTCAATCTAATTGGTACAAGGACATGTTATATAGCCTCCTGTAGCAAAGCATGATGATTATTGCTGACTTATGCTTTTCTGTCATTGGCAGTTAGAACGAAAGGGATCAGATAATTATTGGCGTCTGACAACATAGTTGCTACTACCCATATATTATTTAGATACATAAAATAAACGAAAACAAAAACAAATCGATAACAAACAGTATTGTGATAAATCAATTGT
>NZ_JAQRFJ010000065.1:0-17373 GCF_028599065.1 Xenorhabdus sp. PR6a
AGTGCGGGGATAAACCCGCAGATTGTTAAATCGGATAGAGATGGTCTTTCCGTGTTCCCCGTAAGCACGGGGATAAACCGTCATTATTGCAGTTCTGACAGATAAAAATGTTGTATTCCCCGTAGGCACGGGGATAAACTGAATAGGCCATTTTGGCCTATCATTACATAGAAATGTTCCCCGTAAGTACTGGGATAAACCGTTGTTATTCTCACCTTGATTCGTTATCAATTTATGTTCCCCGTAGATACGGGGATAAATAATGACTTGAATATCAATTTATGCACTATAGAGGTCTGAGTAATTAATAATTTTTTAGAATATTTTTTAGTATTAAGTTGTTATTCTTTTTTTAAGTTGTTCTTCTTTTCCTTGAATTGTTGTTTGACTTCCCACAAACATCTGCTAATTTTTACAATAACCGAATAGAAAACTGTCATAAGAGGAAAACCATGCAACCCTACTCACCTAAACAAAAACATATCCTCCAAGAAAAAATGCTTCCACCTTATAACACCAGTGTTTCTTTTCTGGCCGAAATAACAGGAATATCCCCAACCACCCTGTATAGATGGCGTAAAGAGGCATTGGTTGCAATGTTAAGCCAACTGCAACAAGAAATTCGCTATCTGGAAAGAAAAATAACCTAAAAGAATAAAACCATTATGAAATTATTACAAAGTGGTCATAAAAATAACCAGCAGAATTTAGATTTTGATGCAATAGGATTTTTATTACTGTCCGCCCATACAATTTTAAATGTGATCAATATTCCATATAAAACATTACCCTAATGAAGAAACGGTAGAAAATCGGGTAAATTATCCAAATCTGTTGTTAATGCAAATGATTTAACTGACTTTTTACATGATCCGCTATTTTAAAATAATATAATCACATAAGGAAACATCTTGGGCACTCACACCACAACAGAAATAACATACTGGAATCGCATGGTGCCGGAACTGACTGTGACCGATTTTTCTGTGTCGCTCAATTTCTATCAGAAAATATTAGGATTCGAAGTATTAATCCGGCGAGAAGATCCTGACTTTGCCTATTTAAGTTTAGGGGAGGCGCAATTAATGCTGGAGGCATTTCATGATGAAGGTTGGAATACCGGAGAACTTAATAAGCCTTTAGGGCGTGGTATTAATTTTCAGATTGAAGTTGATGATATATTCCCACTTCTCGCCAGTCTGAAAATTAATGACATCGAACTTTATCGCCCGGCAGAAAATAATTATTACTGTATAGGCGACACTCAAGTCTGTCAGAGAGAATTCCTTGTGCAAGATCCGGATGGTTATTTACTTCGGTTTAGCCAATATATAGAATAACAACCTCAATAATGCGATTTCATGAATGGAGACAGGTTGAAATTTTATTTCACGGTGAAAAAATATGCCTGAATTAATCAATCATTTTGGCTACCTCACACGATATTGGGGTAAAGCGAAAAAAAATCCCTATTCTGACGAAAACTATCATCTGCTGGCCTACCATTGTCTGGATGTTGCCGCCGTAGGCCAATTATTATTGGCACCACACAAAAAACTGACGCAAGATCTGGCCGATTTTTTACAGCTATCACCGGAATCATTACAAAACCTGTTTTCATTCTTTCTGGCGCTGCATGATCTCGGCAAATTTGCCTCGGCATTTCAGCAATTATATTCTCAAGAAAATACTGACCTTATTAAACCTAATCAGCGTAAACCCTACGACTCCCGAAATTTCAGGCATGATCAATTGGGATTATTTTTCTGGCGAAATATTCGGGATGATGTCCTGCTGTCATTGGTGGGAAACAATAACCCGCTCTCCATCAGAGAAAAAGACCATGCTCAGGATACCCTGATGGTCTTGATGCAGTGTATGCTTGGCCATCATGGTAAGCCCATTGATGACGGTAAACACAATGATATTGTTGATTTCACTGACCCCCAAAATAGTGATGACGCAAATGTATTTACCCATGATTTGCTTAAACTTTTTCAACCCCGTCTGCCACGGGAAAAACTGCTGTCACAAGACTGGCAACACAATCTGAAACAAGTAAGCTGGCAACTTGCCGGCCTTGTGGTTCTGGCTGACTGGATAGGCTCTGACAGTTATCATTTCCGTTATCAAACCCAAGCCCTTCCGTTGGCAGAATATTGGCGAATTGCCCAGAAACAGGCGAAAATAGCCCTGAATGGCATTGATATCCATCACACGCCGGTGATATCGCCTTACACCTCGATTCAAGATTATTACCGCTTTTCGCCAACCCCACTGCAACAATGGGCGGAGGAAGTCCCGATTGATGACTCCCCGCAGCTTTTTATCCTGGAGGATGTCACGGGAGCCGGAAAAACCGAAGCTGCCCTTGCCCTGACTCATCGCCTGATGCAAGCCGGTGCGGCGGACGGTTTCTACTTTGGCCTGCCCACCATGGCAACATCTAACGCCATGTTTGGCCGCGTTGCTGAACACTACCATCGGATGTTCGATACTCAGCATGGTAAGCTACCCAGTATTGTTCTTGCACATGGTGCACGCGAGATGAATGACAATTTCCGCGACATCATCCTGACCTCCGAGCATAACGACAGCGATTACGCCGGAGACGATACCACTGCAACCGCGCAGTGCCACCAATGGCTGGCCGATTCCAATAAAAAAGCACTGCTGGCCTCGGTGGGCGTGGGAACGATCGATCAGGCATTGCTGGCAGTTTTGCCAAGAAAATATCAATCACTGCGGATGATTGGGTTAAATCGCAAGGTATTAATTTTTGATGAGGTACACGCCGCAGACGAGTATATGTTTGCTTTGCTGGAAAGTCTGTTAAGGCTGCACCTGCATCAAGGCGGTTCGGTGATATTACTGACCGCCACCCTTTCCTTAAAACAGCGCCAACGGCTGGTGGATATCTGGTTATCGGCCAGCGGCATACCGTCACAGAAACTGCAAGAAACCGCTTTTCCACTGGCGACTCAAGTCAGGTTAAACCCGGAAAATCCCCTGATTGAAACACCCTTGCGCAGTCGTGCGGATGTCAGCCGTAGCGTCGCGGTAAAAACCGTCAATCATCTGGATGAGTGTGTGCAACTCGCCCTGAATGCGGTGCAAAATGGGCAATGCGTGGTTTGGGTGCGTAACTCCGTCGATGATGCCCTGCAAGCTTTCCGGCTGATTCAGTCGCAAATGGATCAGCCGGAAAATTGTTCCCTGTTCCACAGCCACTTTATTCTGCATGACCGGAAACGGATCGAAAATGGGGTGTTGAAAGCATTTGGTAAGAAAAGCAAACCGGAGATGCGGCAAGGGAAAATCCTGATTACCACGCAAGTTTTTCAGGAGAGCCTTGATGCTGATACCGATGTGATGATCTCTGATATCTGCCCGATTGATGATCTGATCCAACGGGTTGGCCGCCTGCATCGCCATACCCGCAATGCCGGGGGCGAATATCAGCCCGGTATTACTGACAGTCGCCCGGCACCTAAATTATATCTCCACGCGCCAGCATGGGATGAACAACCCAAAACCGATTGGCTGAGTCACGATTTCCGCAATACGCAATATGTTTATCGTTCCGCCGGGCGTTTATGGCTTGGCTTGCGCGAACTCCGGCGCTTGGGTGCCATTCACATGCCGGCTGAGGCGCGAACCTTGATTGAATCGGTTTATGGCGAAGATGCCGATGAGCAAATCCCCGATGCCCTCAAATTCAGGGATGATGACGCGATAGCGGAAGGCCGGAGTAAGGACGCCGTGGCACGGTCACAAGTGCTGCAATGGCAACGCCATGAATATAGTCATCGCAGTGCCCGCGGTTGGTATGACGATAATTGCGATATCAGTACCCGATTCAGCGACAGGGAAACTGTCAACGTACTGCTCGTCAAACTGACTGAAAACGGTGAATTGATACCATGGGTTGAGGATGAAAAATTCCCGGTTCAACTCAGCATCCTCAAACTCCCCAAAAACAAATATGCCGATAAGTTGCAGCCCATGCCTGAATCACTGACTCAGGCGATAGCGCGGTTACAGGACAGATTCAAATCCGTCAAATACCTGCCTATCTGGCTACCGGAGAATGACCCTAATTTTACTTATGATCCCATCATCGGTTTTTATCCTAAGCAGGAGGTGTTATGAACCTCGTTAGAGACGCATGGCTGACGTTTAGAATGAGAAATGGCAGCGAAGAAAAACGGCCCCTGGCCGCCATCTGCGATCCCGCCGTGGTGGATTTTGCCCTGCCACGGGCCGATTTTCAGGGAGCGGCCTACCAACTGGCCATCGGATTACTGCAAACCGTTTTTGCGCCGGAAGATAAGTACGCATGGCATGATTTTTATGAACAAGCCCCGACGCCGGCAGATTTGCAGACTGCCTTTAACCGGGTAGAACATGCTTTTAATCTGACCGGAGACGGCCCCCTGTTTATGCAGGATTTTGATGCACTGGAGGGAGCAAAATCCACGGAGATTTCAGGATTACTGATCGAAGCACCGGGTGCCAATACGCTTAAGCTCAATACCGACCACTTTATTAAACGTGGTCAATGTAACGTCATTTCCCCGGAAATGGCCGCTATTGCCCTGTTCACATTACAGATTAATGCGCCGGCCGGCGGTGTTGGGCATCGGGTCGGGTTACGGGGCGGGGGGCCGCTGACGACCTTAATTCAGCCACAAGCATTCGATGCGTCTCTGTGGCAAAAACTCTGGCTGAATGTCATTCATCGGGCAGATTGGCGTTACACGGAGCCGGATCTCAACAGTGCTGATATTTTTCCGTGGTTGGGGAAAACCCATACCAGCCAGAAAAAAGGGACAGAAATCTACGCCCATCATGTGCATGAACTGCATATGTACTGGGCGATGCCACGGCGCATCCGGCTGGAAATAGCCGATAAACCCGCCATTTGCCAGCTAACCGGGCAATCCACCCACCAATCGGTTTCTACCTATCGCAGCCAAAATTACGGCAACAATTATGCGGGGAGTTGGCGGCACCCTTTAACCCCCTATCGCTGGAACCCGAAAAAAGCGGATGAAGAACACCTTTCCATCAAAGGGCAGCCCGGCGGTATTACCTATAAGATTTGGGATAGCCTGACTTTTTCCGACAATAAAGAGGGTCAGGAGGCCGCTCGGGTGGTCGATCATTTTAATCTGATCAATGATTATTTTGCTGACAAACAGCATTCGCTCCTACGGTTATGGGCGTTTGGTTAC
The DNA here is from genome assembly GCF_028599065.1 of Xenorhabdus sp. PR6a. NCBI lineage: Bacteria > Pseudomonadati > Pseudomonadota > Gammaproteobacteria > Enterobacterales > Morganellaceae > Xenorhabdus > Xenorhabdus sp. PR6a. The sequence continues at coordinate 5,238 of NZ_JAQRFJ010000065.1, forward strand.
GACATGGACAATATGAAAGCCCGTGGTTGGTATTCTGCCTCTTTGCCGCTATTTTCCATGCCGATGGAGAAAAAAGCGGCCATTTTCCGGCGGGTCAAAACCCTGCAACATCTTTCTGCCTATGCGCTTACCCAATGCCGCACGCAAATCAAAAGCGCGTGGTTCCATCGCCCCAACGATATAAAAGGCGATATGTCGTTTATTGATGCCGCTTTCTATCAACGCACCTATGCGGCCTTCTTTAACGCAGTGCAACAGATTGTCAGCAGCCAGCACGCAGCCTGTTCGTTATCCACTGAGGAAGCCAAAACCTGGCTCTACCAACTCAGAAATACCTGTTTTGATCTGTTTGATGAATTTGTCCTGTCAGAAAACACCGATCCCAAAAAACTACTGGAAAAAATCGAGGCACGGCAAATGTTGACCCGGTGGCTGATGGGTTCGAAAGATATCAAGGCATTTATGGCAGAGCACAAGATCGAAACCCAATCATCCAAGAAGAAGAAGGAGGCGGTTATCAATGAATAACCTGAGCAAAAGCCGCTTATTGCGCTGGTGGGAAAGCATGTTTTTATCCCCTGAGGAGTTGAAGGGAAAAGATATCCGTCCGGCACCGAGGGTCTATAAGGCACAATTAAAGCGTTGTCAGGAAATTAACGCCGTGATCTTTACCGAGGGTTTTCGGGCACTTTGGTTCAGTTTACCGGAAGAAAAGATCAAAGAACCCGAAGAAATAACCAATGAAAACAAAAAAATACATAAAGAAGCTGAAGAGAGAACCTTGAAACTTTGGGCGATGATTGCCATGACGTTGGTGTATGTAAAAACCAATACCGACGCCAATCTGGCAACTGCCGCGGGCACCAGAGCAGACAATGACAAGTCAATTGTCTGCCCCCAGCGTTTTGCCCAATTACAGGCCGCCAGAACGCCTGATGAACTCATCATGCGCTTGCGGCGCATTCTGCAACAACTCAACGGTCAGGTTTCCGTGTTATCCCTCGCCAATGATATTGAAACGTGGATGAAGGAGCACCACCAGCCAAGATCGTATCGCGCCAATAAGCGCCTTACGGTGCAATGGGCGATGGATTACTACAAAGCCGCGAAATAACCCAAAACCTTTTTCATCCGGCATGATTTTTTACCATAAGGAATTTTCCATGAGCCAATTTATCCAACTCCACCTGTTAACCTCCTACCCGCCTGCCAACCTGAACCGCGACGATCTCGGTCGCCCGAAGACCGCCCACATGGGTGGGTTTGAGCGACTCAGGATCAGCTCCCAGAGTTTGAAACGCCATTGGCGGATCTCTGACCTGTTTCAGGACGCTCTGGCAGGCCATCTTGGTTTTCGGACTAAACGTTTTGGTTTTCAGGTGTATCAACGCTTGCTTAATGGCGGCGTTAAAGAGAAGCAAGCGGCGGAATGGGCTTCTAATATTGCTGGCGTCTTTGGTAAAAAGAAAAAAGAAGATCCACTGGAAATTGAACAGTTGGCGCATATCAGCCCGGCCGAACAGGAAGCCACTTTTGCGCTGGTGGACACACTGATTGCAGAAAACCGTGCTGCAACGGAAGAAGAGTTAAACCTGCTGAGTAAAGCCAAAATGGCGGTCGATATTGCGCTGTTTGGTCGTATGCTGGCCGGGAGTCCAGCTTATGGCGTTGAGGCCGCCTGTCAGGTTGCCCATGCGATCAGTGTCCACGCCGTGACCGTGGAAAATGACTATTTTACCGCGGTAGACGATCTCAATAATGGCAAAACCGATACCGGTTCGTCGCATATCGGGGAAACCGGCTTTGCGGCGGCGCTGTTCTATAGCTATATCTGCATTAATAAGTCGTTATTAATCGAAAATCTGGCAGGCAATGAAGCGCTGGCAAACCGCGCTATCGCCGCCCTGACCGAAGCGGCGGTTAAAATTGCGCCCTCCGGCAAACAAAACAGCTTCGGCTCCCGTGCCTATGCCAGTTATGTGTTGGCGGAAAAAGGCGAATATCAGCCGCGTTCCCTGTCCGCTGCGTTTTTAAAACCCATTAACGATGAAGATCAGGCCACCAAAGCGATTGAGGAACTGGAAGAACAGCGGAAAAACTTCGATAACGTTTATGGCGCCTGCGCTGATTCACACTATCGCATCAATGCCGTGACCGGCGAGGGTCGTTTTGCTGAGTTGGTTCAGTTCATCACCGCGTAAAAAAGGGGCCAATATGAAGAGTTACTTGGTCTTTCGCTTATACGGGGCACTCGCCAGTTGGGGAGTGGAAGCGGTCGGTGAAAACCGGCCAACCAGCACCTATCCCACCCGTTCGGCAATTTTAGGGCTATTAGGGGCAGCTTTGGGCATCCGGCGTGATGATGAAACCCAGCTTGCGGCGTTGCAGCAGAGTGTCAAAATCGCCATCAAGCAGGTTGTTTCCGGTTTATTGCTACGGGATTACCATACCGCCCAAGTGCCCTCGCAAGAGAAAAAACAGGCACACCTGACCCGTAAAAGTGAGTTAAGTGATAAAGCGAAATTAAACACGGTGCTGTCTTCACGGGATTATCTGGCTGATGGCGTGTGGGTTATCGCCATTTCATTGACCGAACCTACGAGTTTTACGCTTTCTGCCTTACGTGATGCACTGGTAAAACCGGTTTTTACGTTGAGCCTTGGTCGGAAATCCTGCCCGCCGGCGCTTCCCATGTCGCCACAGTTGGCCGAATATCCATCATTAAAAGCGGCGCTTGATACGCCTTTTCCCTCCTTGCCGCAATCCGAGAAGGGCAATTACTATTGGCAGCGAAATGATAATGTCGTGAGCTATTGGTGGGAAGGCGATAAAAATGAGATCGACATTCCTGATACGACCGTATTAACCCATCAACTCTGGAATGAACCGCTATCACGCGACCGCTGGCAATTTACACAGCATACGATGCACCAGTTATCGCTCCCGTCACTGCCTGTGGAGGGAACCCATGTACCTGTCTAAAATCACTTTGCGTCCATCGATTCAGCGTCCACAACCCCCGTCACGACGGGTGAAAAATGATGTTTATGCTACCCACCAGCTTCTGTGGCAACTGTTTACCGAACAGGAAGCGCGTAATTTCCTGTTCAGGGAAGAGAAAACCCTCAGTGGCAGTCCTGAATTTTGGGTGTTGTCCACCACCCAACCGATAACCGCGTCCCCGCAGTTCCAGATCCAGACCAAGCTTTTTGCCCCGCAATTGCGTGATGGGCAAAAGCTGGCCTTCAAACTGCGCGTCAATCCGACAGTCTGCCTGACGGATAAAGATTCGGGCAAACAGCGGCGTCATGACGTTTTGATGAATGCCAAACGTCAGGCAAAACATCAGGCCAAATGTGCGGGTATCAGCATGGATTCTGACGAAATTGACGCCTTGATGACACAAGCCGGCCAAGCGTGGATACAGGATGAAAAACGGCTGGCGAGTTGGGGTATCCGCTTCGATTTTCCGCCTGATCTTGAACGCTATACCCAACATCGCAGTTTCAAAGCCTCCGGCCAGAAAGTCGAGTTTTCGAGCGTGGATTTTCAGGGGGTACTGACCTTGTCAGATAGCGAGCTTTTTCTGGCGCAATACCGTAAAGGGTTTGGCCGGGCCAAATCCTTTGGTTGTGGGTTAATGCTGATAAGGGCATTGTGATGGCATTTATTCCGTTAAAACCCATTCCGATCAAGGACAGGAATTCGATGATCTTTATCGGCATGGGGCGCATTGATGTCAAAGATAATGCGTTTGTCGTTATCGATGAAGTCAACGGTGAACGGATGCATATTCCCGTCGGCTCTATCGCCTGCATTATGCTGGAGCCGGGCACCCGCATTAGCCATGCTGCGGTAAAACTGGCTTCGACGACTGGCACTTTGCTGATTTGGGTCGGTGAAGCCGGTGTCAGATTGTATTCAGTGGGGCAGCCGGGCGGTGCCCGTTCAGATCGCTTGCTTTATCAGGCCAAGTTGGCATTGGATGAGGAGTTAAGGCTCAAAGTGGTTCGCAAAATGTTTGAATTGCGTTTTGGCGAACCGGCACCGCAAAAACGTAATGTTGAACAGCTCAGGGGAATAGAGGGCGCGCGCGTCAGAAAAATCTATCAAATATTGGCAAAACAGTATGGGGTAAAATGGCAAGGACGTAACTACGATCATACAAATTGGGATAAAGGCGATCTTATCAATCGCTGTATCAGCGCCGCCACCTCGTGTCTCTACGGTGTGACCGAGGCAGCCATTCTGGCGGCGGGTTATGCCCCGGCCATAGGTTTTCTGCATACAGGCAAGCCCTTGTCATTTGTCTATGATATTGCGGATATTTTGAAGTTTGATACCGTTGTGCCTATTGCTTTTAAGGTTGCCGCCACCCATAGCATTGCGCCTGACAGACAAGTCAGAATTGCCTGTCGGGAAAAATTCAGAACAGACAAAATCCTGAAACGCCTGATCCCGTTAATTGAAGAAGTCCTTGCGGCGGGTGAAATCTCACCCCCGCTTCCTCCTGCTGACGCACAGCCGCCCGCCATCCCTGAACCGATATCCATCGGTGACATCGGACACAGGAGCCAATAAATGAGCATGACCGTGGTTGTCACCGAAGCCGTTCCTCCTCGCTTGCGGGGACGTTTGGCTATTTGGTTACTGGAGATACGGGCGGGGGTTTATGTCGGGAATATCTCCCACAAGATCAGGGAGATGATTTGGCAACAAATTACCGAGCTGACCGAAGAGGGGAATGTGGTGATGGCATGGCAGACCAATACAGAATCTGGCTTTGATTTCCAAACCTTTGGTGAAAACAGGAGGGAGCCGATAGATTTTGACGGTCTTCGTTTGGTGAAATTTAAGCCACTTTCTGAGGATTAATTTGCCGGAGTGAAAAGAGGGTTAAAGGTGGTAGAATTTTTTCGGTTAATAAATCTGTTTTAAAATAGCGGGTTATGATTAGAGTTCCCTGTATCTACGGGGATAAACCGGCACGCAGTGGTCACACCGTAGGCGGAGCGTAGAGTTCCCCGTGTCAACGGGGATAAGCCGTTCGGACATCAGAAATTATTTGGGAAAAACAGAATTCCCCGTACCTACGGGGATAAACCGACACATTAGCTGTGATAATGGATGGCGGCTGAGTGATATATTGTCAGAATAAAACTCTTCCCAGTTCTACTTTCTCACTTCAAAGAATCTAACTAAAAGTCAATATCAATAGAGGAAATAACCACAATATTCATTACCCTTACCAAAGTATTTTTAGATAAAAATCCATTTATTCCATATAAAGCAAATAAATATACCGAATTGAGCAACATTCCACCCGCAAGCATCATTCACTGATGATTGTCAAAAAGACCTATGATAATCTACGCGGCTTTCCGTCCTCAGATGATTGTTTTGTAGACAATTAAATGTCAAAAATAGGAACCAAATTGACTTATGAACTTAACTAACACCAGCAAATTGTTAGCCGCTGCGCTGTGTTTTGCAGCCTCATCTAGCTATGCCGATAGTGAGCGTCCACTTTTTTCATTAACCATGACAGAATCTGGCGTTCAACAAACCAATAATGACGGTAGCTTGGCCGGCGCGACTAAATCTGAATCGCGTATTCTGCCAATTTGGGGCAATGCTGCACGAGCAAAAGGCTATGATTTGCCTGAGCCGTTTGGTGCCAGTTACAGCTATATGAATCTGCGGCAGGATATCGTTGTAGATAGCATTAAATTCGAATTTACCAATCCAAAGTATAAAGCTTGGGAAAGCGGTATTACTGTTAATGCTGGTGATACCAGAGAAAAAAGTGAAACACATATGCTTAAACTGGATTCTTGGGTGTTACCTTTTCTGAATGTCTATGGCGTTTATGGAAAAACCAAAGGAAAATCCACAACAAATATAGACAATATTGTTTTTATGGGAGACGCAGATACCTATAAAAACATTCCCTTCGAATTGAACTTCAAAGGAAAAACGTTTGGTGGCGGAGCAACGCTTGCCGGAGGTTACAAACAATTTTTTGCCACATTAGATACTAATTATACCCGTACCAATTTGGATATCTTAGATGGTGATATCAGTGCCTTAGTCATTACTCCACGGGTTGGTTACGAATTTGTTTTTGAGCCGTTGTTAGCAGGTCAAGGAAATACCAAAGTTCAAGTCTGGGTTGGTGCAATGTACCAAGATATTACCCAACGTTTTAAAGGCAATGTCAGTGGACTAGATTTACCTCCTCAACTCAGTTTATTTAAATATATTCAACACGAAACAGACATCAAATTCGACGTCGAACAACACCTTGCCCATAAATGGAACAATACCCTTGGTGCTCGTATCGAAGTCACCCGCAACTTTAATATTTTGTCAGAAGTCGGTTTCGGCAACAGAAACAGCTTCTTTATTTCCGGTGAGTTCCGTTTTTAATGTTTGGCCTCGCAACCTTTAAAAGGCTGGTGGTTGCCAGCCTCTTTGCTTTTACCGTCTTATCAGCCCACGCAGAGACCTTGCCTGATCGGCAAAAAATTGATGGCTGGTTAAACGAACTGGGTGGCAGCAATCATTTTGATGCCCGCAAAAAAATTGACTGGGGGGTATTACCCGGCCCTTTCTATACCCCTGAAATGGGCGTCGGGATTGGGGTTGCCGTAGTCGGTTTATACCGTCCCGATAGCTCAGACTCTGTGAGCCAGACCTCTTCATTGGGACTCAGTGGCTTTGGCTCATCTACCGGTGCATTTGGTCTCAATTTTACCAATTATAATTTTTTTGCCCGCGACCAATGGCGGTTATTTGTTTCCGGTACGCTGAATAACACTCCCACTTACTATTGGGGAAAAGGCTATAACGCCGGGAAACAGGACAGTAATAAAGAGAAGTACCATTCGCAGGAGTTTGATATTCATCCCCGCCTGCTTTATCGTGTCGCCAATGCTACCTATATGGGATTAGGCTGGAATTTCTCCTCGCTCAACGCCAGTCATCCCGATGCCGGTGCAAAACGCTATTTTGACCAATCCGTTGGCGGCCATTCTGTGATAAGTTCCGGTGTCAGTGCCTATTTCAGTTATGATACGCGGGATTTCTTGCCGAATGCCCGGCATGGGCAAACGTTTGAGATCGTTTACACCTATTTTTCCCCAGAGTTGGGCAGCGATCACCGCTTCTATACCACCCAATTTCAGTTCTCGGCCTATCACCCGTTATCTGAAAAAACCGTTCTGGCCTTTGATAATTATGCCCGTTTCAGCGCAGGGCATGTACCGTGGAATCAGCTTTCTCTGCTCGGTAATGGTCAGCGAATGCGCGGGTATTATGAAGGGCGTTATCGTGACAATAATATTTTCACCACCCAGTTAGAATTGCGACACAAACTTGACTGGCGCCACGGTGTGGTTGCTTGGATAGGCGCCGGCACACTGGGAGATTCTCCTTCACAATTGGGAACAAAACATTGGCTGCCTTCTGTCGGGGTTGGCTATCGTTTCGAGTTTAAACCCCGCATGAATGTCAGATTAGATTTTGGTGTCGGTAAAGACAGTATGGGATTCTATTTTCAGGTTGGGGAAGCGTTTTGAGATTATTCGTCACACTGTGCCTCTGTTTTTTACTGCTGGCATGCCAAAATCCGCCCCAATCCCTTGATCCGGTAAAACTTGTTCTCACCAGTGATCCCGATGAAAAATCCCTGAAAGCGTGGGACGCATTGCCGCCGATCGCGCCACCGGAGGGGTTAAGAGCCTGCTGTGCTTTTGGCTATGACCTTAAAGTTCAACTCAGAAATATTCCTGTCCCTTTCTACGTTATCGATAATATTGTCGAAGCCGAAAAACTGGGTGAGCATCACTATAATGACAGCGTTATCGGTTCCAGCGCTGCCTTGTTGGGAATAAGCAAGGAAAAACTGGGGCTGCTCTATACCCGTAAAGGCGGATTTATTGATATCGCCCATGTGAGGGATACCGCAGACTATACGCTCTATCTGTTCAGCCAGATTTATGCCCATCTTGGTCAAGAGTGGGAATTAACCCTGAACAATGAGCTTGCCGCACGCAAAATTCACTTTTTTGCTTTTCCGCCACCACAAGCGCCTGCTGAACGCTATACGCTGAGTGCCTATTTAGCGGCCAAGCTCGCTTTTCAGCTTGCGGCCTGGCATGAAATCGCGCAATGGTATGGCTATCAATCGGTTCCGAGATTTTCCGAAGGGATTTCGGCTTTTTCCCCGGAAGATCTCTATTCAAATCTGTTAGGCGCGCGTTTAACCCTGACCCTGATTTTGGAAGGCCATGCGGCTTCTGTGGCCCAGTTTTCCGCCGCGATGGGTAAGATTTTGCCGATGGCGCTGCATGAACTCGGCGATTATCCCAGATCAGGCACAAAGGCGATGTTTGATAGCGTAGATGGTGTGTGGTGGAACAGTTACCGGCGCATTCCTGAGAAGTTTCTGGTACTGCACCGCAATTACGATATTCAGGACAACCGCTACCCATTAATGCCTTTCGGTAAAGAGGACGCGGCCTTGCGCCTGTCTCTGCCTGATCATTATCAGCATTTTGAGTTGGAGAAACTGGCTGAATTCCGCTTATTCCCCACCCATGAGATGAAAAATCTGCCGGTGCCAAAACCATATTGGACTGCGAAAGATTTTAAAATGCTGGCGGACAATGCCCAACGTGAAGATGAACGGCAATTATTGATTAAATAAAGTCATTACAAAGTCATCGACTCATTTAACACCTTAAGTAAAAACCATCTCCTCCGTGAGGTAGTTTGTAAGGATGACAATGAAATCAACACACCTAATTCATTTATTCGACCTGAATTTCATCAAAAAAATCATTCAGAAACCGCTCCATGCGCTTGGTTCTTTCACGAGCCATTTGCCTGCCCGTTTCCGTTTGAAAGCCCGTTTCTATTTTGAATAATTTAGTGTAGAAATGATCGACAGCATAGGAAAGATCATCATATTCACGTTGTTTTGCTAAGGGATCATAAACCGCATACAGCCCCGAACGCATACGTCCCGCAGTATAAAAACAGCGGGCAACTCCCATCATGCCGATAGAATCCAGTCGATCCGCATCCTGTACAATTTGAGCTTCCAGTGTTGTTGGCGTTAGTCCGGCAGAGAAACTATGCGCTTCAATCGCATGGCTGACAGCTGCAATTTCTTTTTCATTCCAGTCGAGATTTTTTAATATAGACGCCGCTTTATCTGCTGCCATGCGAGAGGCTAAATGCCGGTTTGGGTCATTTTTTTCAACATTAACGCAATCATGTAATAAAGCTGCAGCAAAAACCAAGCGCAGATTACCGTGTTCAGCCTCACAGATTTTTTGGGCATTTTTCCAAACCCGGTACAAATGCGCAATATCATGAGCACCATCATCACTTTCTATTGCCATAGGCAAAATTTGTTGAGCCAAATCGTCAAAGGGTGAAAAAGATAGCATTGTTAAAATCTCCTGCTGAATAAAGCAATATCTTAATAAAAAACATTCAGAATATTTTATTGAATGTCAAAATAGCGGATATAAAAAATAGTTGTTGAGGAAGAGTTCTGTTCTTAACATCGCTATGTACTTATACCCTATAGATTTCACGATACGTCACGGTGGCGAGGGAACAAATCCTATATTGATTTTAATTCAAGGCATAGATCAACTCATCCAAAAGAGATTGTGATGAGGCTGTAATTAAGCTTCCACCATATAATAGTTGTTCCCTGGAACCTTGTAGATTCGCACACACTACCCCAGACTCCCTCATACAGGGAATCAATGCTGCTATATCCCAAGGTTTCATTAGGGTATCAATAGCTGCGTCAATGCGCCCCATAGATACCATAGCATGTTGATAACAGTCATTTATAAAAATAGTATCTCTGGCAGTATGAACTATATTAGATAAATTATAAGCCTTCGTACCTTCCCGTCTGTCGAATGTAGTACTGTGAATACCTGAAGCTGATATCACAGAATCTTGTAATTTTTTTTCATTATTAGGGACGATAGAGATTTTAACAGGAACATTATTTCCATGTTGAACCCAACACCCTTCCCCTTGAGACGCATAAAAGATTTTTTCTAACGCAGGGAAAGAAATGACACCAATAAGAGGTTCATTATTTTCAACATAAGATATTAGAGTGCTAAAAAGTGGTACACCATATAAAAACGCCCTCGTGCCATCTATAGGGTCAATCACCCATCCTGTGTTAAAATTTCCATTTATATCTGTACCAAATTCTTCACCGAGTATGGGAATATTTGGTGTTTTAATTGAAAGGAATTTCCGTATTTGATTTTCAACATTCAAGTCAGTTCGGGTAACCAGAGTTTTGTCAGTTTTTATCTCGAAAATTTTTGCACTATTATAAGAGTCAACCGTAAACTGACGTGTTTTTTTCACTGCTTGTATCGCTATATTTAACATCGTAACCTCATTAGGTTTGAGCTTCAAAAACAAGCCCAAACCTATAAGTATCAAGCCAAATTGAGCACCCTTAGCATGAAGTCATCTAAATTACCCTTAAATGCTTCTATGCTAGAAAAAATGAAGTCAGAATGTTCAGCACTCAACTTCACATTTCCTGTGCAACGAATGCTAAAATTGAGTTGAAGACATTTACTGCCTTTAGCAGGATAGCTGACGGAGCTCACATACTTTTCTATTTCGACAACATCCAAGTCAGCCTCTTCCTTTATCTCGCGCTTGAGCGCCTGTAACATGGATTCCTCCTCTTCAATACCTCCTGAGGGAATCTCCCAGGTATCAGGCATAAACTCGTGCTCAGAGCGTTTAAGGAAAAGTACATCACTCTTGTTTTCGACTTTTATAATACCACCTACTACGATGCGGTCATAACTACCAAACGAATCCAGAATTTCCTGAGGGACTAACCGCTCAATCATTTCCTATATAACTCCGCTACCGAGTTAATAATCGACAAATAATTATCAATAAAATTGAATCGCTCTTCTCCATACCAGACATCTAATTTGAACATACTATTATGAAACTTAATGCCATTTTCAAAATTTTTCTTTTCAACACGTACTTTTTCAGCATAGTCTTGTGAAATTTTATGAGGCGAATGGAAAAGAAAATAACCGTTAAGAGGGCATGTTGACCCAGGGATGTCAGCTTCAACCGCTCCAAGTTCGTTTAATTTTTCAACAAACTTATGTAAGCCGACCGTGAACTTATTTTCGTCGAACATTACTGGTAATACGTACCAAGCTGGATCAGCTTTTTCAGGTATACGCACAACCTTAAGACCATCAATAGCCTCAATCCCTTTTTTCATCAACAAGGCAGTTTCGCGTTTTTCTTTCATCATTTGATCAAAGTGAGCCATTTGTGGCATAACTACTGCTGCACCCAGAGGATGCATGCGTAAATTTAAGCCAGTGCCAGTAATAGCAAAATCTTTGAGATCCTCGTTATGGACTTCTTTTTTAGCTCGCTTATTGAAATGTCCAACCAAAACAGCACGTTCATACATTCGGCGGTGCTTAGTAGCAAAAAAGCCTCCCTCTCCGGATGTAAGAATTTTCTTGCCTTGGAAGCTCCAAGCTGAGCCATCCGAAAAGCTGCCAATCATCTTTCCATCCCATGTCGCACCATGCGCGTGAGAGCTATCTTCAAGTAGTAATAGATTATGACGAATGCAAATATCCATGAGTTCATCCATATCACATGGAATTCCCCACATGTGAGTAATTACTACAGCTTTGGTCTTCGTAGTGATTAACGCTTCAACAGCTTTAGGATCCACATTACCATTATCACCACAATCAGCAAATTTTAGTTCAGCACCTAATTGATGAAGTGGAGCACATGTAGCAAAGAAAGTGTAGCCAGGAACAATGACTTCATCACCTTTGGAAATTCCAGCACCATAAAACATTGAGAATAAAGCTGTCGTACCCGAATTGACAGCGATCGCATTCTCTACGCTAAATTTTTTCTTAAACTCTCCTTCCAGACGCTCATAGATTCCTCCATTATCATAAATAGAGATATCTTCCAGAAGTTGACTCTGAACGCTGCTTTTTATTTCATCACTGATTTTTGGATGAGAAAATTTTGAGTAATTAGAATTCATTTCGAAAACCTCCTGTTATGC
>NZ_JAQRFJ010000066.1:0-17025 GCF_028599065.1 Xenorhabdus sp. PR6a
GCTCGTATTGTGGTAGAAAAAAGCCGCTTACGTCAGTTATTGATACTGTGTAATTCCCTTAGCGCGGAAGTCTTTCAGCCGAATATCCGTTCAGAAACCCTGATTGAACAAGCTGAAAGCCAGCTGTTTAATCTGGCGGAAAAAGGCGCTGTCCGGCAGCATCAGTCAGTGACCCTGCTGCAAGGGGCGGACGCCCTGATTTCCCATCTGGAGCGAATACAGGGCAGCAACGGGATTACCGGTACGCCAACGGGATTTCATCAACTGGATGAAAAAACCTGCGGTTTACAGCCCGGCGATTTGATTTTGCTGGCCGCCCGTCCTTCGATGGGCAAGACCGCGCTGGCTTTGGCCTGTTGTCTCGGCGCATTGCGGCATCGTGCCGATGCGGTGGTGCAGATTTTCAGTCTGGAAATGCCAACCTCACAACTGATGCTGCGTCTGTCTGCGATGGAAGGCGGAGTTGCTTTAACGGCCCTGCGCAGCGGGATACTGGATGATGAACAGTGGGGACGGATTAGTCAGAGTCTGGATCAGTTTGCCCAGTGGGATCAGCGGCTGATAATTGATGATTGCAGTTACCAGACCCCCGCGCTATTGCGTGCCCGCGCGCGCCGTTACACCCGTCAATATGGTCAGCCCGCCCTGATTATGGTGGACTATCTCCAGTTGATGTGTGCGCCCGGACAGGAAAACCGCACACAGGAAATTGCCGAAATCTCCCGCAGCCTGAAAGCCCTGGGCAAAGAGCTGAATTGCCCGGTACTGGCGCTGTCCCAGCTTAACCGCCAGGTCGAAAACCGATCCGACAAACGCCCCAATAACGGGGACTTGCGCGATTCCGGGTCACTGGAGCAGGATGCTGATTTGATCCTACATCTTTACCGCGACGAGGTCTATCACGCTGATACCCCGGACAGCGGTATCGCTGAAATCATTATCGGTAAACAGCGTCAGGGCCCGACGGGGACGGTGCGGGTGCGTTTTGACGGTCAATATACCCGTTTTTCGGACTTATCAGCAGACACCTATGGCTACGGGAGTTAAGTGATGGCACGGCAAAATCTCAATTTAGGCAATGCCCTGTTACAACCAGGTCGGCAGACGACGGCCACCATCAATGACAGCCCGCCGATGGCAGAAATGCCGATGGTACTGACGTTGGATCAACTGCGCCCCAACCCGGATAACCCCCGTACCGGGCGTAACCCACGCTATGACGATATCAAAAACTCGATAAAAGCCCGTGGATTGGATACGGTGCCGAAAGTGACCCGTGATCCGCAAGGCGAGGCGGTCTATATCTTCAGCGATGGCGGTAATACCCGTTACCAAATTCTGTCTGAACTGTGGCAGGAAACGGGCGATGAGCGTTTTTTCCGTATTCACTGCCTGTTTAAACCGTGGCCGGGCAGGTTGCAGTGTGTTATCGGGCATCTGGCCGAAAATGAGCTGCGGGGGGAACTCAGCTTTATTGAAAAAGCGCAGGGTATCCGCAAGGCAAGGGAGATTTATGAAGAGCAAAAACAGAAAAAAATCTCCCTGCGGGAATTCTCTGCATTGTTAAGTCAAGCGGGTTTTCCTGTCAGCGACGGTCACATCAGCCGGATGGAACATACCGTGAAGTACCTGTACCCGTGGATGCCTAACCTGCTGGAATCCGGGCTGGGTGCGCCACAGATAAGACCCTTGCTGGCCTTGAGGCAGGATGCCGAGGCGGTCTGGCAACAGCATATCATCAGTATAAACCCGGAACCCGTCTGTACCTTTGGCGACATCTTCGGGACTTGTTGCCGCAAATTTGATGCTCAGGAATCCTGGTCGCTGGAGATGTTCCGGGATGAACTGATCGGCGATTTATTACAGGCACTGCCGCACCCACAGCTGAATTACGACCGCTGGATGCTGGAACTCGATCCGAAGGAAAGTAACCGCAGGCAGCTCTTTGGTGAGCAGGTCACGGCATTTAAATATGTGCCGGTGCCAGAGAAATCTGAGACGGATAAGACGGAGCCAGTTCGAGTGCAAAAGTGGGAATCGAAGCCACGACGGATGTCTCAGCCTGCAACAGAGACGGTACCGGTGCCTGAAACCGTTATCTCATCATCTGATGAAGAACAATCGCCAGCCGTGTTTTCCAGCAAAAATCCGGTGATCCCGCCTTACCAGCCGGATAACCCGCCTGAAACTGAGTTGCCTGTTCCTGAGGCAGAGTGCCTGTCTTTTGCCCAAACCGGTCTGGAACCGGTCAGTTCAGTCTGGGAAATTTCCCCGATGCAGGACGATATTGAGCACCTGCAAGGCATGGCGTTTCGGCTGGCCTTTGAACTGGCGGAGGCCACGGGTTGTGAAAACGATGTGGTCTCTGCCCCGGATGAATTATCAGCAGGATACCGGCTGACTGAACCCCAACATGCCCAACCTTTTGCGCTGTTGCTGCTGTCCCTGACCGGCGAAATTCCACCGGAAATCAATCCCCTGACGCTGACCGACATTCTGCTTGGCAGCGCCGTGCAGGGGAAAACACCCTTACTGGATGATATTCAGACGGTGAAATTCCTACGTTTGATACGCCTTATCCGCCGCCTGCGCGAACTTCAGCGCCGGATACCCCCGGAGAATGTGATGACCTGATAACAGCGCGGGTTGAGGCGATCCGTTTTTCCAATTTGTTCACATCGTATTGATTGGCCTGATATTGGGAGGAAGCAGTGTATGAATCATTTATCGCAAGCGACCAACAGCCTGCTGATGCAGCTGGTGATGGATTTGAAGAACGGCTATATCCGCCGTTGTGAAGCATTGGGGCTGGCACCTTCGGAAATGCAGATGTTGCAGAACCTGACCCTGGAAGATTTGCACTACTTAGGCAACAGCCCGGTGTCAGTACTGACCGTGCATATTCATCACAGCAACCTCGCCCGCATATTGCATCAGGCGCGTCTTGAGCAGCAACGGACACAGCGCATTGACCGGGCACTGGGGTTGGGCGGTTCAATTGAAATGATGCGGTATTTTTTCGGCTTATCCAGTCTGGAAATTGCCGCCCGCCGGCGTATTGCGGGTATTGAAGTGCGTGCGGGGCGGGGACTGGTACTGACGGAAGCCGAAAACCGTGATTTATGGCAGCGCTGGCAGGCGGCGGCGGTCGCTGACGCAGACAGCGCGGCAGGACTGGATATCATGATGGATGTGGCGGAACGGAATGACGTCTCCTTAACCTCAGTCTGGAATGCAGTGAAAGAGTGGCAGCAATCCGCGTCACCGGGAATCGAACCCGCTACAACGAAATAGC
The DNA here is from genome assembly GCF_028599065.1 of Xenorhabdus sp. PR6a. Lineage (NCBI taxonomy): Bacteria > Pseudomonadati > Pseudomonadota > Gammaproteobacteria > Enterobacterales > Morganellaceae > Xenorhabdus > Xenorhabdus sp. PR6a. The sequence goes on from NZ_JAQRFJ010000066.1 coordinate 3,296, forward strand.
GGGATGGCAGGGAGAGGAAGGAAACAATGTCAGGAAAACTCAGGGAAATGATGACCGGCCTGCATGTACCGCTGACGGCACCGCTGTCATTTTGCCGTAAGGCGCAACAGCAGGTGCGGCGGTATCAAAGGGGCGAGCGTAATTATGTCAGGTTAAAAGAAAAAGGCACGGGGTACCTGAAAATTAATGTGGGGCTGTTCTGGCGGCTGTTAAGCCGCAATGGCGGAAAATCCTGGGAACTGATGCACCATGAACGTTACAACAATGAAATCCGTAAATCATAAAGTGTGAAGTGTTGTCATTCTGCATCCGGTTAAGGCATACCGGGTGCAGCCCTGAGAATATTTTTGAAAACTGAAACATTGGAGATAAGGGAAGCTCATGGATCTGCCCGCAGACAGTCTAATCGCTCATACCATTGCCAAAATGAAAACCCGTCTGGAAACGCGTGCGGACGGGGATGTTTCACAACTTCGCAGTGGCCTGCTGTTTATGGGGAATATTCAGGATGCATATCCCCGGCGTTTATTGCTGGACAGCCGTCTGTCTCCGCTGGATAAAACGGGCTGGATGATGATCCGCCTGTATGCCCAACAGAATGAAGGGGCGGTTTTCCCCAGTTATGACGAATTGCAGGTGCTGCTGGCCTCGCCCTATAAAGGTAAGGCGTCCCGTGAAACGGTCAGTCGGGTGTTATTGATGTTGCGAATAACCGGCTGGCTGAGTTTATGCAAGCGCATTCGTGATGAGAATGGGCGGGTCAGGGGCAATATCTACGCCCAGCACGATGAACCGCTGACCTGCCGCGATGCAGAAACCTTCGATCCCGGCTGGCTGGATACGGTGGCCGAAGCGTGTCGCAGTAAAAACAGAACTATCAGCCAGACCGCCTGGGAGGTGCTGACAGAAATTAAAGCCGACCCACTGATGCGTCATCGTCACAGCCATATCCGTTTACTGGAAGATCGGCTGGGGGCGGCGCAAACTCCACAGCAGGCAGTGATGCGCCAGACGATAACATCGTCACCACCACAGCCGGTGATGCAAACCGAACCCGGCAGGAAAATACCGGATTCGGAAACCGAACTGAGTCGCCGAAAGCCGCAGCCTGAACTGAATTCGGAATCCGAACTCAGTATAAAATCAATGAGTTATCGTCAAACCACTAAACCGAACTGTAACGTACGTTCTTTCACACAGAGTGTGAATAAAAAAACGTACGTAGATCAGCAAGCTGGCATTTCTCTGCCTGAAGGGCTTTGCAGGCAACTGGAGCCGGAAGATGTGGTGATGTTGACCCGTCAGTTGCAAGCGCTACCGACAGAACAGGGACAAGTGGTGCTCATCAGTCTGGATAAAGCGTTATCCGCAGGCAAAATCGATAATCCGGTGGGCTGGTTGCTGGCGATGATGAAGCGGGCACGGGAAGGAAAATTGTATGTGCAGCCGGGTTCTTCGGCGGCGGTTCTGCCTGTAAAAACACGACCAGTATTGGCGGAGGAAAATCACCGTCCGACGTCACCTGCCTCGCAGGCGCATGTCCGCAGTGTGGTAAAAGACATCCGTCAGAGACTGAATCTGGCAAAATATCACCGAGATGTAACTGGTTAAAAAACGCGCTTTTCTGGCACTGCCAGCAGTGATTAAAAAAACCACCTGTTTATGATGGACTGGCTTCCCGTGGAACGACAAGCGGGTCAGGATGACATTGTGTTTTTCCTTTATTCCCGGCGGCGTTCCGGTTAGGTCAGGCTGCATAAGGCTTAGGTTTTGTGGTTGTATAAATATCGAACGCTGCTGGCACTGCCAGCAGTGCCTGAAAAACAATCAATCTTAACATCAAGTCAATCCAGCCGATTTTTCCTTTTGTCTCATAACTGATTATCCATTGAGTCCCGGACACCTTTGCCCTGATAGTCCCACAGACTTATCCAGGCCAAACAGGAGTCCCAATTCATGTCTGATTCTGAAGAAAAACTATCATCTCCGCCGCGTTTGCGTGCCGGCGTATTAAAATCCGCTTTAACGATTGAACTGCATACTCACTATGCGATCCGGCTCTGGGAGGGGCGCAGACGGGAGGAGTTCATCAATAATCCGCGTCAGTTTTCAGAGATTCTCGGTATGCCGCAGGTGATCAAACGCGCTGGTAATATCAGTGTCGATTCGGCCACTGATAACCCTTATGCCGATGTCTGGCTGGTCAAACTGGAGCAGGCACTGGATGCTGCCTCCGCAAACCTTCAGCAGGGCATTGCCAGCTTGCAGGATATCCTGACTTCCCTGCCGAAGCAGATTATCTTATCTTCCGTTTCCTCCGTCGAACCCCTGAATATCGGTGTCTACAGTCATTCCCCTCTGGGCTATCGCTGTGTCTGGTTGCTGGTCGGTTTCGATCAGCTGGCGATGAAAACCTTTCAGGCCTTTCATTATGGATTGATTTCACGCTCAGAGCGTGATGCGTCATTGCACAATGGCAGCCATGCCGTCCGCCAGATTTACGGCATTGTGCGCTCTTACCGTTCACTGCCCGTTACCCGGCGTGATATTGAGGCAAAAACCCCGGCAGGCCTTGAGGCGATTAAACGGCTGGGTGAACCCCGCCCTGAGATTCTGTCGGGTCAGTTGCGTTCGGCATTCTCTCCACCGTTGCGTTCGGTTAAACAGGATGAAAGGAGGGAATGAGATGCCGCTTTATCTGTGTGAGAAGCCCTCCCAGGCCAAAGATATTGCCAGAGTGCTGGGTGTGAAGCAGCGCGGGAAAGGGTATTTCTTTGGTGCCGGTATCACCGTCACCTGGGCGATTGGTCATTTACTGGAGATGGCCGCGCCGGAACATTATGGTGAACAATTTGGTCCGCCGTGGCGCATGGAAGCCCTGCCGGTGCTGCCTGCGCAATGGCAATGGGCCGTGAAAAAAGAGACTGCCGACCAATTTGCGGTCATTAAACAGTTATTGAAACAGGCGGATGAGGTGATTATTGCCACCGATGCCGACCGGGAAGGGGAAGTGATTGCCCGTGAACTGCTGGAGTATTGCCGTTTCACGGGGACGGTCAGGCGGCTCTGGTTGTCAGCACTGGATGACACCAGTATCCGGCAGGCCTTAGCGGCAATCTTACCGGGCGAGAAAACCGAACCGTTATATCAGGCCGGATTAGGGCGGGCACGGGCGGACTGGTTGATGGGGATCAATCTGACCCGTCTGTATACCCTGAAAGCGCAGGCGCAGGGCTTTGGGGAGGTGCTGTCTATCGGGCGGGTACAGACACCGACGTTGGCACTGGTCGTGAACCGGGATAAAATCATTGCCCGTTTTGTGCCAACCCCCTACTGGCAGGTGGTTGTCGGGCTGGAAAAAGAGAACACCCGTTTTCAGGCCGGATGGTTGCCGGCGGCAGAGTATTGTGATGAAGAGAAACGCTGTATCCGGCAGGATGTGGCTCAGGCGGTGCTGCAACAGTGTCAGCAAACGGCGCAGGCGACAGTCATCGAAGTGAGTAAAAAACGGGAGAAAACCCCGCCGCCGCGCTGTTTTGATTTGGGCACGCTACAGCAGGTTGCTTCCCGCCAATGGGGCATGGGTGCCAGTCAGGTGCTGGCAATTGCCCAGTCCCTGTACGAGACCCATAAGGCAACGACCTATCCGCGCACGGATTGCGGTTATCTGCCGACCTCCATGCAGGCCGATATCCCAGTGGTTCTGACAGCACTGGCACGCACTGATCCGGCCATGACGGTCATTATCAACCCATTGGATAAGCAATGTGTTTCCCGCATCTGGAATGACAGCAAAATCACGGCCCACCATGCCATTATTCCCACTCGTCATGCCTTTGATATCACCCGGTTAACCGCTGATGAGTTAAAGGTTTATCAGCTTATCCGTCGGTATTATCTGGCGCAATTTCTGCCGGCGCAGGAATCGGATGTGACCGAGGTGATGCTGGATATCGGCGGGCAACGGTTCCGGGTCAAAGGCCGGATCAATGTTATCACGGGCTGGAAGGCGCTGTTTGCCGATGAGACGGGAGAGCATCAAAAAGAAGAAGAGAAAGAGGCTGATTTACCGCTGCCGGCATTGGATCAGGGAGACCGGTGTCAGGTGATTGACGCGAAAATCCGGTCACTGCAAACCAAACCGCCCGCCCCTTTTACCGAAGGGACCTTGATTGCGGCAATGAAAAATGCCGCCGCTCTGGTCAGTGATCCACAATTAAAGAAAGTCTTGCGGGAGAGTGCCGGATTAGGTACGGAAGCGACCCGTGCCAATATTCTGGACACGCTGTTTAAACGGCAACTGATTGAGCGGAAAAAACAACAGATTCATTCGACCCCGCTGGCACAGGAGCTGATTGCCGGGCTGCCGGATGTGCTGACCCATCCGGGGATGACCGCATTATGGGAACAGTCTCTTGATGATATCGCGCAGGGCAACGCACAGCTGGCAGTTTTTATGCAAAAACAGGTGCAATGGCTTCAGCATCTGATTGAACGGGGAAAGGCACAACCGCTTCACCTGACCTTACCGAAAACGCCGGTTTGTCCGGTGTGCGGCAGTATGATGCAAAAACGGCAGGGAAAAACCTCGCCGTTCTGGGGTTGTGTCAATTATCCGGCCTGCAAGGGAACGCTGAATGCCAGGGCCGTGACGCAATCGCGCAGGGTCAGGCGGGGAAATCAGAAAGCGTGAAGATCTGATTGTTGATTGACGGTTTGGTGTGGTGTTCTAAAAATCAACCTGTTTACCTGAATGATCTGTGAGCCTGCAAAGATCGCCTCCGGGTGGCTGGAAAACTCCTGTAGCCTGCAAGGGAGAGCGTCACGCGGTACATCTGCGCACCTTTGGAAGCAGATATTGCCAACATCAGGGCAATGAAGGTTATTTATCACTTATCAGGCAGCCAGACAACGTGCACGTCCGGCACCCGGCGGGAAAACCACTCCCGTCAGGGAAGGGAATTTTCTCCGTCACACCGTATTTTTTACCTCTATGGAGAACTTCTTATGTCTGAGAATACAACGCCATTAACCAAAAATGATTATTTCAATCTGAACATTAAAGGACTGGGTTATTTGAATAACATTCGCCATGTCAGCACCGCCAGCGGCACGTTCCTGAGCTGTGTGATTAACGCGCTGAACGGGCCCAGTGATAATCCGGTCTATGTGCGTTTTGATATTACCGTCGTCGGCAAGGAGGCGACCAGTCTGGTCGGTCGTTGCCAGAAAGCGGTTGATGAGGATAAAAAAGTGCTGCTGGGTTTTACCCTAAGCAACCCTTCAACCGATATTTTTACCCTGAAACGCGGTGATCATGCCGGCGAACAGCGCGTCAGCCTGAAAGCCCGCCTGATCAAAGTCGACTGGATTAAAATTGGCCAGGAGAAAGTGTATCAGGCCGAACAATCCGACTCAACGCCGCCGCAGAACGGCATCACGCAACAAGAATATGCAGAAAACTCGTTCTGATATTCATCATCTGTTTGGCTTGCCCTGGATCGTCGTATTCAGGGCAGGTCCCCTTAATGATCACAAAACAGGATACCGCCATGAATGTTGCATCAATTGGTTTTCTGGCCCTGCAATATTGTCATAAGCAATTACCGTTAACGGTATTGCAAACCCGTGCGGGCTTTTATATCGGAACGATGGAGGACGGCGTGCCGTGTTCCCGTGAATCGGTGGAATATTTTGCCAGCCGCGTGCAGGCAGAATTTGCCCTGAAGCAGGGGCAGTGGACACAACGTCAGTCAGTTTAACAGGGAGAAAAATAGCATGTCTTCGCGTGGTATTAACAAGGTGATTTTAGTCGGGTTTCTGGGGCAAGATCCGGAAATCCGTTATCTGCCCGCCGGCGGAACCGTGGCAACACTTTCACTGGCCACCTCGGAAAGTTGGCGTGATAAACAAACCGGTGAACTGCGGGAAAAAACCGAATGGCACCGGGTGGTGATCTTCGGCAAATTAGCGGAAATCGCGGCGGAGTATTTGCAGAAAGGCTCTCAGGTGTATATTGAAGGCCAGCTGCAAACACGCAAGTGGCAGGATAACCAGGGGCAGGATCGCTATTCAACCGAAGTGGTGGTGAATGTGAACGGCACGATGCAGATGTTGGGCAGTCGTCATGATTCAAAGAGTGCGGTGCCTCAGCAGGCAGGGAATAAGTCGCCACAGCCACAGAAACAACCACCTTCTCAACCTCAACCCCAATCCGTTAATAAGGAAAGAAAAAACACGCGTGCGGTACAGGTTTCAGCCTTACAGGAAGAGGAAAACGTTGACTGGAATGATGAGATCCCTTTTTGAGTGGTTCTTTATTATTAACCTATTGCCCTGTTGAAACAGGGCTTATTTTTACCATTGAGTCATTCTTTATTTCTGCTATAGGTTTTTATCACGTGTAAAACTCGATAATTCTAATTCATACTTTCACATAATCGGTAATTTCACAGTAAAGTGTTGGAAACACAATCTACACTTTGATGATCTTTTTTGCATTAGGATAGCGTGTAATACTTGGCTCAGGATAATATTTCACTAAATCATGCTCCCGATATTCTCCAATCTCATCATGAATTTCTTCTTTTTTCCCAAAAAATATGACTTTATCTTTTTTGCTCTTTATTAAAATGTGATTATCAGAAATATGAATAACTTCTCCAATATGAGATGTGTCTAAAATTATGGACTTTCCCCACTCTTTATTAATTGGTAGTGATGGTATCCCTCCGGGAAGTTGTTTATTTTTCCAAAGTGCATGGATACTGCATAACTCTGCCATTTTTTGATTATTTTCGATGATATCCAGCAGTTTCAGATTAGAAGGATTTATCCAATAAATCACTTTTAAACAACGCTCATAGTGCTCAATCACTTTGTTGATGATATCTTCAACCTGATATGCTTTTTGATTACGCCATAGTGGTTCATGGTGAGAAAGTCGGTTACGAATTTTATTAATTTCTTTTAGTTCATTACCGATACTGTTAATTGATAATGGGCGACCTGTCTGGGTATTCAAGGCATTCGGGAAAACCAAGCCTCTCAAATGTGGCCAAAGGACTAAATAAGACTTTTTCTGAATATCAAAATCATTTCTGACCATAGAAACCCAGAAACCAAAGGTAAGTTTGGCGATAATATTTTCAGGTGTGTGAGGTTTTTTCTCTTTGTCTAATTGATTTATAGCGGTCTGAATACTCTTATGAGCGCCGGGATTATTCCGTTGTGTGAACGCAGTAACGAACCAACTACGATCTATTTGGGATTTTTTCTCTTTCCAGGCATGGCTGGCAAACTTGCGCTCAATCCGTTCTTCCTCATATTGAATATAGGATTGATAGATAGCATTACGTAATGAGATCTCAACGACCTGCAATGCAGGTAAGAAAACACTGGCCAGTTGTTTATTCCACAGATAAATGCCCAGGCACTGTTCGGAAGAGGTTCCACCAAGGATAGGTGACTGATAGGTGGCAAATCTAGAAGCGGATAGTGATTGAGTAATTGCTTCAATAGTCATTGTGTTACTATGTCCTTTGTGAATTTAGCGTAGTATACCGTTGTTTAATTTAGATTTATACGGCGTGAGCAAGACACATTGACGTGTTTTATTGAGTGAGATATAATCTTTACCCAGAGGCAACTCTACTTGTGTAAGCACCCGCCCCTACTCATTGTGACGGTCGGCGTGTGAAGAATATTTTCGAAAAAGGCTCCTTCAGGGGCCTTTTTTGATCCCGATTGTCAGCCATCCTATGACAGGTATTCATTTTTTCCGTGCTTTATTTTGAATTATTTGTATAATAAGGAAAAGTCTCATCATATTGATATTAAAGTGAATTAATTCAACTTAATCGCTTTGATTACCTGATTTACTTATTAAACTTACCAGTTCGATTATTGAATTAGCTAACACAATTCGTTAAAGTAAAAAAGCTATCGGCACATCCGATAGTCGGGGAGTTGCGACCCTGAGAAACACTCCACTGGTAGGATATTTCTACCAGTGTGTCTGCTATCACCCTTTCAATGGTGGTTCAGGCGGTGGAGACTCACGTCTCACCGGTCGAGTGTTTCCGGTATCGCAAACTCCGCTTGAACTACCACCAATAATCAAGAAAAGGGGAAGCAGGTATGACTATGACTCACACTCAGAAAGACTGGCACCCAGCCGAAATTATTTGTGCATTACGCAAACGTGGTACGACACTCGCCGCCGTTTCCCGCGAAGCCGGATTAAGCTCTTCAACCCTCGCCAACACCCTGTCACGCGCCTGGCCAAAAGGGGAATGGATCATTGCGAATTACCTCGACGTTCATCCCTCTGAAATCTGGCCGAGCCGTTATTTTGACCAGAATGGTCAGTTGATTGAGCGTGCGGCGCGCAAAGCGGTTTCAGCAGGGCCTTCAGAGCAATAAGCGATAACGTTTTTATTTTCCCAAAGGCAGTTCCAGTTGTTGATTGAATAAATCCTGTTATTTCCTGCACAGTCAAGGGTATTTTATTGCCGGGCAGGAATAACAGGAATGAAAATAACAGTATTCATTGGCGTCTTGGCCATTATCCTGGCGGGTTGCCATGCCCCGTCAAAACAACCACAATTTCAGCGTGCTTCCGAAAACGTGGTTGCAGTCACACCGATCACACGCAATATTCAGCCCGCCTTACCTGATATTTATCAACACACGCCGGAAGTCGTTCGTTATGGCCGTTATCTGCTGGTCAGCACTGACCCGACAGAGGCACAGCATAACCCGCTTGCCCAACTGGTTGATATTCATATCCCGGCTTCACAGAACCCCACAATTGCCGATGCCATGCGTTATGTGTTGCGTCAATCGGGTTACACGTTATGTGCGCCTGAAAAAACTAATGACATTTTATACCGCCAGCCACTGCCGTCGGTGCACGCCCAGTTAGGCCCTGTCCGGTTGCGCACGGCGTTGCAGATTATGGCCGGTCCGGCCTGGCAACTGGAAGTGGATGAGGTACAACGTGCGGTTTGCCATCACTTGCGGCAGGGCTATCAGCTCCCGCAACCTCAGCCGGGAGGCCGTTGATGAGACTAAATCGAATCGGTCTGGTGGCGTGCGTACTGCTAAGCGGTTCAGCGTGGTCAGCCACACCGGCACCGTTAACGTCGCAGCCGGTGCAATCGGTGGAAAGCCAAAAGCAATCCTTGAAAATCCAGGCTGAACAATGGGGATTACGGGCGGATGAATATCAGCGTTATCAGCAATTACTTAAGGGACCCAGGGGGATTCAGTCACCGGGACTTGATCCGCTGACGATACTGGGGATTGAAGCTGAAAATGATGCCGAGCGCCGCCGTTATGCCGAGCAGTGGGTTAAGGCCGAATTTGCCCGCGCCGAAAAAGAATTACGTTTTCAGCGTGCAGTGGATGCGGCCTGGCAGCGGCTGTTTCCGGATATGTTGCCGGTCAATATGGCAAAATCCCGTGAGGCTAATGGCCGTCTGGCGCTGTTTGTCAAAGCCAACGATTGCCCGGCGTGTGACACCCGTTTAGCCGAAGTGCTGGCCGTCAATCAGCCGGTCGATATCTATCTGGTCGACAGTCAGGGTAATGACAACCTGTTACGGCAGTGGGCCAACGCGCACCATATTCCCGTTGAACGGGTACGCCACCGGCAAATCACGCTCAATCATGATGCGGGGTATTGGTTCCGGTTTGGGCAGGGCGTCATGCCGGTCTTATTGCGACAGGGAGAGCAGGGATGGCATATCACGTCATGATAATGAAAGGGTTGCGCGTATTCCCCATTATCGGGATGCTCTGGTTCAATACCTGCCATGCGGAGCTGAACGTCATTGCCGATTTAGGCGGCAAAGATGCCTCGCCTTTTTATGAAAGCATTAATGCTGAGCAACGCGATGATCCTTTGTCACCGATGCAGAATTCCTCCCCCGAAATGGCCGGTGAAGCTGCGATGTTGCCTGTCAGAACACCGGAACTGACGCCGGGGAAAGTGGCAAGCCGACCGCTGCAACTGCCGGGGATTGGCGCATTGTTTCTGATTGGCGATGATCCCGATTCACGCCAATGGGTAAGCCAGCATGCTGTGCGGCTTAAGGCACTGCACGCTGTGGGTCTGGTGGTCAATGTCCGTGAGAGGGCGGGTTTACAGTCACTGCGGGCATCAGCACCAGATTTATTGTTATCGCCGGCTTCCGGCACCGAGCTGGCCCGCCGTCTGCAACTGCGACATTATCCGGTGTTGATCACTGATACCCAACTTTCCCAGCAGTTGTCACCATGAGCCGACGTTATGTGGTTGAAGCCCTGCTGCGCCCTGCCGTCGAGCTGAATACGGCGCTGGTCTCCGCCGTGGCCGCGTTTGTCTGTATCAGGGCACCCTGGGCCATCGCGTTAGCCCCCTCCGTCAGCTATGTGATGGGCGGCGGTTTTGCTGTACTGGCGATAATGCGCACATGGCAGGGCATTCAGGTCATCCGTTATCGCAGAAACCTGCGCCGTCTGCCGCGTTACCAGATGAGCACCAGGCAAATTCCCGTCAGTCACCGGCAGTTGTTTCTGGGCAAGGGCTTTCGCTGGCAGCAAAAACATACCCAGCGTTTGCAGGAGACCCGCCGGCCCGAAGTCGAACGATTTGTGCAGCCCTCTCATATCTATCAGCTTGCCCGCGCACTGGAGCGCAGAACCGAATACCGTTGGCCGACATTATCTGCGTTATTACGCAAAGACTCGCCATTTAATCCGGTACGCCCGCTGCCACCGGTGGGTGGCAATCCGGCTATCCATGGGATTGAGCCACAGGAAGCTGATGTTTTTATGGATCTGCGCGAACGGGTCGGGCATACGCTGGTGATGGGGACTACCCGTGTGGGGAAAACCCGGCTGGCTGAACTGCTTATCACGCAGGATATCCGGCGCGGTGAAGTGGTGATTGTCTTTGATCCCAAAGGGGATGCTGACCTGTTAAGACGTATCTGGGCAGAAGCGCACCGTGCGGATCGCGCCAATGCACTCTCCCTCTTTCATCTGGGCTGGCCGGAGATTTCAGCCCGTTATAACGCCGTCGGGCGGTTTGGCCGGGTATCCGAAGTCGCTTCCCGTCTGGCCGGGCAACTCAGTGGTGAAGGCAACAGTGCCGCGTTTCGTGAGTTTGCCTGGCGGTTTGTCAATATTGTTGCCCGTGCGCTGGTTGCCCTGGGGCACCGGCCGGATTACACGTTGATCACCCGTTACGTGAATAATATCAGTGAACTGTATCAGCTGTATGCCAGAAAAATGATGGAAGAAAGGATGCCGGTATTGTTAGCGCAAATCAATCATTCCCTCAGCAAACTGAAAGAAAAAGACATTCCGCGCAATATGCAGGGGCAGCCCGATGCCCTGCGGCTCTGGGCGATGGAAATGACGCTGAGTTCTGACGCAGGCAAGCAACTCTATGATCCGATTCTGGATGGGTTACGTTCTGCCGTGCGTTATGACCGGACCTATTTTGATAAAATTGTCGCGTCCTTATTGCCGCTGCTGGAAAAACTGACGACAGGCAAAATTGCGGAACTGTTATCGCCGGATTACCTCAATATGACGGATCTGCGGCCCATCTTTGACTGGGAGCAGGTGATCCGCAAAAACGGCATTGTCTATATCGGGCTGGATGCGCTGTCTGACAGTGATGTGGCCTCAGCCGTGGGCAACAGCATGTTTGCGGATTTGGTCAGTGTCGCCGGACAGATTTATAAATACGGCATGAACGCCGGATTGCCGGTGCGCCATGATGGCAAACTGGCAATTAACCTGCATTGTGATGAATTTAACGAGTTGATGGGCGATGAGTTTATTCCGCTGATCAATAAAGGCGGCGGGGCTGGGATGCAGGTGACGGCGTATACCCAAACGTCGTCGGATATTGAAGCCCGTATCGGCAGCCCGGCCAAAACGGCGCAGGTGATCGGTAACTTCAATACCCTGATTATGTTGCGGGTGCGGGATAACCGGACGGCGGAACTCCTCACCAGCCAGTTGCCCGAAGTGGAAATTTACAGTAAAACGCTGGTCTCCGGGCATTCGGATATTGCTGATGTTGAGCAGGGGCAGGATTTTACTTCCTCAACCCAGGATCGGGTAGGGACGGTCAAAACGCCGTTGGTGACCCCCGCAGAGATGATTAACCTGCCGAAAGGGCAGGCGTTCGCGTTACTGGAAGGTGGACAGTTATGGAAAATTCGTATGCCGTTGCCAACGGGAGATGACAATGATGCGCTGATGCCGGCAAATTTGCAGAAAATCACCGAGCAGATGCGTAAGCATTACCGCACCAGTGAATCCTGGTGGGAAGAGCACGGGTAATCTCCGCAATGGCACAGTCAGTACCCCTTCCCGTCAACAATCCAAACCGCCGCGCAAACATGGTCTTTTGTACTGCGTGTTATGGGAATGGCCGTGGAAAATTACCGGCTTTGTTGTGATGTCCTGGCTATTCAGTTTGTTGCTGGAATATCTCGGGATGGCGTTTTTCTGGCCGGAACTGGGCGCATCTCACAGCCGGCAGATGATGAAGACAGAGCTGCAATATCTCTCCACAGAGTTTACCCAGAGCCTTTTGTTGTCAGAACCTTCACAAACGGTTTCAGCATGGCTGGTGCAGGCTTACCAATGGCTGTTTGTGGACAGTGGTTTTATTGGTTGGGTTCAGGGGCAGTCATATTATCAGTTACATATCGGTAATGATTTTATGCGTGAGTTTAATGCGGCATTACAGGGGGTATCGAGCTATTTGAAGGAGTATTGGCTGGCGACGGTGTTTATCACGATGGTAACACTGATCCGGCTGGCCATTCTGCTGTTATCCGTTCCCTTATTTGTGATGGTGGTGTTAATTGCTCTGGTTGACGGGCTGGGACGGCGCGATTTGCGGCGTTACGGGGCAGGGTATGAATCCAGTTTTGTCTATCATCATGCCAAGCGTGGGATTAAACCTGCCTGTACCGTTCCCTGTGTGCTGTATTTATCCTGGCCGGATACAATCTATCCCACGGTGATATTGTTGCCTGCGGCGGTATTGCTAGGCATCGTAGTGGTGATAACGGCCTCGATGTTTAAAAAGTATATATGAAGCTGGATTAACACAAGACATAGCAGCATCAGCTAATAACATCAATCCTATTTTTGATCTGTATTCCATTATCGGTTTAAAGAGAGGGACAGCGTATTGTATTCATATTATACTTGCTTATTTATTTAATTGGAAAAATGAAGGTTAAAATGAAATGCTTTTTTGATTATTTAGTTCATAATCATACAAGCGTATTAGCATTGTTTGGCGCGTTTTTTTCTGGTATTGGAATAGTGATTCACTTCATTTATAAAAGCTTGACTTTATTTAGCAACAGAAGGATATCAAAGAATAAATATTATATTAATGAGTATGCTAATATTATAGGTGATGAAAATAAAAAATACATAGAAGATATCATCACAGCCGAAGTGATGTTTAAGGTAACAAAAATTAGGTCACCAAAATTAAGAAATATAATTTCAAAGCTCGATCGCAATGGTGTTAGAACTGATTATATTCGTGATATTAAAAAATTAAATCCGATATTCCGCACCACTTTCAGGAATAAAATGATTCATAGAATTGTCCCAATATTTTCAGCAATTCATGTTGATATTCCCGCATTCCCGTCACCATTCGATGCCCTTGAAACTCGAACGTACTGATACCTTCAAAG
>NZ_JAQRFJ010000067.1:0-16882 GCF_028599065.1 Xenorhabdus sp. PR6a
GCTGATAATAACCTTGATAAGCGAATAACTGTGAGTGAAAAGAATGAGTGAAAAAAGTCAAACCGTCCCTTTGCCAACATCATCAACAAAAAACCATCGGACCGTTTTTTCCATTCTCGGTGCCATCAGCTTATCCCATATGCTGAACGATATGATTCAGTCGTTGATTCTGGCGATTTATCCACTGCTGCAATCTGAATTTACCCTCAGTTTTATTCAGGTTGGCATGATAACACTGACCTATCAGGTTACCGCATCCCTGTTACAACCCCTTATCGGTTTGTATACCGATAAACATCCACAACCCTATTCATTGCCTGTCGGCATGGGATTTACCTTATCGGGTTTATTGCTATTAGCTTATGCTGAGAGTTTTTCTGTCATATTAATGGCCGCCGCACTCGTGGGGACGGGTTCATCGGTTTTTCATCCGGAATCATCACGCGTCGCACGCATGGCTTCAGGCGGGCGTCATGGATTGGCACAATCTTTATTTCAGGTAGGGGGAAATTTAGGCAGCTCACTCGGCCCACTGTTAGCAGCGATTTTCATTGCGCCTTACGGCAAAGGAAATATTGGATGGTTTTCTCTGGCTGCACTATTGGCTATCGTCATTCTCTTGCAAGTCAGCCAGTGGTATAAGATGCAACATCGGGCCATAACGCCGCTGTCGGCTAAAACCGCTTCTCTGCCAAACCTGCCCAGAAAAACCGTCATCAATTCATTTGCTATTCTTCTGTTGCTGATTTTCTCCAAATATTTTTACCTGACCAGTATCAGTAGCTACTATACTTTCTACCTGATACAGAAATTTGACGTGTCAGTGCAAAGCGCCCAGATCCATCTATTTCTTTTTTTGTTTTCCGTCGCGGCAGGGACTCTGATTGGCGGGCCGGTGGGGGATAAGATAGGCCGGAAATACGTTATTTGGGGTTCCATTCTTGGTGTCGCGCCTTTTACTCTGATGTTACCTTACGCATCCTTATTCTGGACCAGCATACTCACCGTCATTATTGGCGTAATATTGGCCTCTGCCTTTTCGGCTATTTTAGTCTATGCCCAAGAGCTTATTCCCGGCAAAACAGGCATGGTTGCAGGTTTGTTCTTTGGTCTGGCCTTTGGTATGGGGGGTATTGGGGCTGCCGTACTTGGCTATGTCGCAGATAAGACCAGCATAGAATTGGTTTACAAAATTTGTGCCTTTTTGCCACTTCTTGGTTTTTTTACGCTGTTCTTGCCAAATATAGAAAAAAACACTTAAAAATACCAAGAAAACATCGGGATAGTCACCGTAATTATTACGCTATTTTTCTTTGTAAACCTGCGTAAATAATGGCAAAATCTACATAAAATTACATTAAAATAGTATTTATGTAGATTATTCTCTTTTTTACCACTCAATATATTTTTTTGTAATCTCATCTTTAATTATTTATAAAATAGATTATTACCTCACCTAACCATACAATTTATGCTATTCGCTACCCAGAAGGAGCCTTGATGGAGCACTCGACACCTCTTATCACGACCATTGTTGGTGGTTTTGTTCTTGCCTATCTGCTTGGCATGCTTGCACAGCGTCTGAAAATCTCCCCTCTGGTAGGATACCTTGTCGCAGGTGTACTAGCAGGCCCCTTTACCCCTGGTTTTGTTGCCGATACATCGTTAGCTCCAGAACTTTCAGAAATTGGCGTGATTTTACTGATGTTTGGTGTCGGTCTGCATTTTTCACTTAAAGATTTGTTAGCCGTCAAATCCATTGCCATTCCCGGTGCTATCGCCCAAATTGCCGTCGCGACTTTATTGGGTGCCGGATTATCAATGCTGCTCGGTTGGGGATTAGGCAGCGGCATTGTATTTGGCCTGTGTCTGTCCACCGCCAGCACGGTGGTGTTGCTCAGGGCATTGGAAGAGCGGCAACTCGTTGATAGTCAAAGGGGGCAAATTGCCATTGGTTGGTTAATTGTTGAAGATCTGGCTATGGTGCTGACGTTGGTATTACTCCCGGCGGCGGCAGGAATTATGGACAGCCACAATGCCAACCTGAGCCAATTACTGCTCAAGATATCTCTCACCGTTGGCAAAGTCATTGCTTTTATTTTATTGATGATTTTCGTCGGCCGACGTGTCATTCCTTGGTTACTGGCGAAAACCGCCGGGACAGGCTCCCGTGAATTATTCACGCTGGCTGTCCTTGCCATTGCATTGGGTGTTGCTTATGGTGCAGTGACACTCTTTGATGCTTCATTTGCCCTTGGGGCATTCTTCGCGGGTATGGTATTGAACGAGTCAGAATTGAGTCATCGGGCAGCACAAGATACTCTGCCGTTAAGGGATGCTTTCGCCGTTCTTTTCTTTGTTTCCGTTGGCATGCTGTTTGACCCGATGGTTCTGCTGCAACAGCCTCTGGCTATTTTGGGCACGCTGGTCATTATTATCATTGGCAAGTCACTGGCTGCCATGCTGCTGGTCAGAATGTTTGGGCATTCACGACGTACCGCCCTGACTATCTCTGCCAGCCTCGCCCAAATTGGTGAGTTTGCCTTTATCCTCGCCGGGCTTGGCGTCACGCTGGGATTTCTGGATGGCGAAGCCCGTAACCTTGTATTAGCGAGTGCCATTATTTCCATTATGTTGAATCCTGTTCTATTCAGCTTGCTGGATCGCTATTTGGAAAAAACAGAAACCATTGAAGAACAATTACTCGAAGAAACGCTGGAAGAAGAAACCCAGATCCCGGTTGATATTTGTGGTCATGCGATTGTGGTGGGTTATGGCCGGGTGGGTCATCAGCTTTGCCAGCGTTTACAAGAAAAGCACTTTCCCGTCGTGGTTATTGAAGATACACGGGCCAGATTTGAAGAGTTAGGTGAAATGGGCATCAGTGCAATCATAGGCAACGCCGCTAATAAAGAGATCATGGCTCTGGCACGACTGGATTGTGCCTGTACGTTATTCCTGACCATCCCCAATGGTTATGAAGCCGGCGAAATTGTTGCGAATGCCAGAGAAATCAGGCCAGATATTAGCATCATTGTTCGAGCTCATTATGATGATGAAGTCACTTATATTACGGAGCGTGGCACTGACCACATTATCATTGGTGAGCATGAAATCGCACGGGCCATGGCTGATGCACTACCTGAAGAATATGAAGCGGGTTGTGCAATGGCACCACCTGCATTGCATTCACCCGCAACGCCATCATCAACCTAACTAATCAAGGAATATCCCCATAACGTGGGGATATTCCAATAATACAATTAAGACAATATATCAGGCGACCAGAATCAACGTTCCCAGTAAGACTCTTCCAGACTATCTTCTTTTTCCGGCAACCCACGGGTTAAACGCGGAGAATGCTGGCTCAATACCTGATAACTCACTCTGTTAGCGTATTTACATACCTGAGCCAAAGAAGAATAGGTTAAATAAGAGCGAACATGCTTACTGGAGTTCGGCACATTCATACGATGATAGCTGTTGGCGGTGATGTCATGTAGTAATGCAGATAATGCACCATCTCCGGCACCATTGGTATTCATGATTTTTTCAGGTCCGCCCATATAGGGTTCAATATGGGAATAGACCCGCATTGGATTTTGGCAATCCACCTTACGCATCGCCCGACTAAATTCATAACGGTTAAATTCTGCAATCGCGCCTGGCAACAAAGGATGAGATGTCTGGCGTTTGTACTCCTCATTAGTGTAACCCGCCATATACAAACCAGCAGGACCGGCGGTACACAACACCAAATCCACCCAATTGAGCGCCATATCAGCCGCTAATAAAGGATCACTGAAACCTGTCAATTCACAAGCTTCATCTTCATTCATCGCAACAACAGAAATATTTTCAGCCAGAAAATCGCGCCACCACTGCGGATCATTTGCGATGACAGATTTTGTTCCTAACGTCAAAACAACCGGTACATTATGCTTCTTCGCATACTCAATGGCTTTCATCGTCGCTTCCGGCATGGGTTCACCCGGCTTACAACGCACCAGATAAGCGGTGATCACCAAAGCTGATGCTTCCGCAATAATGTGTTCAGGAATATTGTCTGGGCGAAGCTGATTCATTAAACCCGAGCTGATAGCAAATGTTCTTTCGCCATTTTCCGTCACTAAAGTAAAACAGCGGCCAATAGGTCCATCAACGCCCTGAAGATGATTTAAATCCATACGGCTGGAGGTATTGCAAAGATAACAATACGCATAACTTCCTATTTGGATATTATTACACATGGCGCCCAGCAAGACAGATTTGTCGTCAGCCAGGACAGAGTAATTATGCAAGGTATTGCCGATGGTGCCACCCGCAAATTCGTGGCTGATAAGGTTCTTGTCTGTCAACTCTTTGTAGAGCGCCTCAGCGACATCATCTTCAATGACTAAGGAGTGTCCCTGGCTCAGGTTATAACGTTGAATAAAATCCTCATCAACTTTGGCTTCGATATCAACCAATATCTGGTCAATGCCAACAATATAGGCTCGGTTATTTTCGGTATCCATCATCTCTTTGATGGGTTGGAGCAGAGGATCTCTTAAACTGACCGGAAAATAGTGTTTAGATTTACGTTTACCAGGGAATTTCATAACTCATTGCTGCTATAGCGCCAAAATATGCCGCATGTTAGCACAATACCTCGTTAGCACAATACAGTGTGTTACAATGCCGTGTGTCACAATACTGGATCGAAATAAAAAATACCGCGATGAAAACGAAGACAGCCAATGCTTTTACGGCATTGACTGTCGGAATGTCAGCTATCAGACCATGATCTCATTAAGAGGATATTAAGCCTCTTGTTTCTGACGACTACGTACCATGTGGCGTAGCAGAACATACATGACAGATAAAATAAAACCAATAAAGCCCGCCCCAATCAAAATCAGCAAACGCTTAGGTGAATCTTTTGTCGTTGGTTGATAAGGTTCCTGCATATACTTAAATGGTGCGAAATCAGTGGGATCAACATTCATTTTTTCTAAGTTTTTGATATACAACTGGCGGTTACGCAGGTCGGCATCAATTTTAGTAGGATCAGTGACTTCTTCAGTAATCTGTAATTTACGTTGCAACGCATCAGAACCCAGTGCAATCGAATAATCCGGGTCATCCTTGATCATCGCCCCGCCGTTTGATACTGGTTTTTTCACCCCGGCAGAATCAGCAATAGAAATTGCATACTTTAATCGCTCAATATCTACGCTACGCATATTATTGATACGGTCCAAATCAAGGGCATAAAGCTTTTGTGAATACTCCAGTTTCTGATGAACCATATCATTCAGCTCTTCTTTCACTTGGTTACGAACCATCGAAGAGACAAATTTGATATAGCCGCTTAATAGATTGTAAGCATCTTCTGCATTGTCAGCACTGAAAGAAAGTTTAGCTTCATTAACAACATCATCCTCTTTATCTTTCTTAGGCAAAGATATGACAATGTTTTTATTAACAATTTTCTCAATTAGTCTTCTTTTTTCCTGCTCAGAACTATCATGATTCTTAGCAAGCAAGGCCTTAAAGTAATCGGTATTAACCAAATATTCTTCACGTAATACACGTGAGTTATAGTTTTCAATAAACCGATCATACAGTGATCCTTCTGTTACTTTAGGATCAATACTTAGAACATGTAAATCCGTTAACGAATTTTTCAATGGTTGAAACTCTTCCAAACCGGGTTTCACCACCGCAGCTGTACTGGTCCATTTTTGCGGCAAAAATGAGGCGATACCGAAACCAATCATCGCAAGAACGAAAGAGACTGCAATAATCAAATATTTTGATTGGAAGAGTACCGAGCATAATTCAAATAAATCAATTTCATCTTCCCGCGCTGGATGATAATAATTTGCCTGCTCTTCATAAAAATCGGGGTGTTTAATAGGTTTATTACTCATTATCTATATGTCCAATCCAAATAATTTTTCTTTTCATTGATATGCAAGCGTTGTTTCTCACTTATCGTCTTTACTGGGTTTTAAAACCCTATCCCTGAAATCATACGACGATCAATGTCTGCTATTCACTATGTGTGATAATGTCCCATAACAAGCAATAACAAGTTATTTCATGACATTATTGACTAACTGTTTCAGCAAGGAAATGTGGGCTTCATTATCATTAAGTGCAGAGATATATTCAAACTTTTTCCCACCTGCATTTAAAAAGATAACTTTATTTTGTTGCTTAATCTCTTCCAATGTTTCCAGACAATCAGCCGCAAACCCCGGACACACCACCTGGACATGTTCTACTCCCTGACTGGGTAATGATGCCATGGTCTTATCGGTATAAGGCGATAACCACGGTAAGCGACCAAAACGCGACTGATAGGTCATCACAATTTTATCTGCCGGATAATCCAGTGCCTGACTCAACAGTTTAGTCGTCGCCTTACACTCCTGTGGGTAAATATCCCCCATCTTTGCCAGACGTTCAGGAATACCATGATAGGACACAATTAAGCGATCAGGTTGACCCTGTTTCTCAAAGCTCTGCTCAATGGTTTCCTTCAATGCCGCAATATAAGCGGGATGCGTGGCATAACTACGGACAAAATACAGAGTAGGAATTGTCCGATATTCGCGCAATATTTTACTGATACTGTCAAAAACCGCTGCCGACGTTGTACTGGAGTATTGAGGATAAAGTGGCAGGATAATCAGATTATCAATCCCCTGCTGCAACAAACTGTCTATGGCTTGGGGTAAAGAAGGAGAGCCATAAGTCATTCCCAACGCAACGGGAACAGCCAACTTTTCAGCCAATAACTTCTGCTGGCGGCGACTGTAAACTAATAATGGAGAGCCTTCTTCTCCCCAAATTTCTTGATAAAGTTTAGCCACTCGATAAGAACGGAAAGGAAGAATAAAACCATGTAATATCGGTTTCCAAATCAATGGCGGGATATCAACGACCCTTCTGTCACTGAGAAACTTTGCCAGATAACATCTTATTGCTGCTGGTGTTGGCGCATCAGGTGTACCCAGATTGACTAATAGGACACCATATTTCTTGCTACTCATTCCTCAGAGCTCCATCAAAATGACTGACAATCTAGTATAAAACATGAATGATAGCGACATGTAACATTTCATGGAGTAAATTTTTCATCGGGTATAAGTAAGCCGCAAAAAAAATCAGGCGGTATGAAAGCCGCCTGTTTTAATAATCCGAGAAGTATCCCCTTCATCTTTCGGGTAAAAGACCAAAGTCTCTGGGGGTAATCATTCAAGGTACAACGAAATTATTCGCCCAGAATGTTCGCCAGCTCTGCGCTAACTTCCGCGACTTGACGAGTCCCATCAAGTTTGAAGTATTGTGTGTTACCCGCCTGCGCTTCTTGCTGATAGTAAGAAACCAAAGGTGCAGTTTGTGCGTGGTATTCAACCAGACGTTTACGGACCGTATCTTCCTGATCATCTTTACGGATTGTCAGCGCTTCGCCCGTCACATCATCTTGGTTTTCCACTTTTGGTGGATTAAATTTGATGTGGTAAACACGGCCTGATGGCGCATGCACACGACGGCCAATAATACGTTCAACGATGATGGCATCAGGAACATCAAATTCCAGCACATAATCAACCTTGATACCGGCTTCTTTCATGGCATCGGCCTGAGGAAGAGTGCGCGGGAACCCATCCAACAAGAATCCATTATGACAATCATCTTGTTTGATGCGCTCTTTAACCAAGGCAATGACCAGTTCATCAGTCACCAGCTTGCCATTATCCATCAACTCTTTTGCTTTCAAACCCAATTCAGTGCCCGCTTTTACTGCGGCACGCAGCATATCACCTGTCGAAATTTGGGGAACCCCATATTTCTCCATGATAAATTGTGCCTGAGTCCCCTTACCGGCGCCTGGTGCGCCCAGCAGAATAATACGCATTGCGTAAATCCCCTTGCTATTTGCTTTTCATATTTTAAAGAAAACGTACCAC
Source organism: Xenorhabdus sp. PR6a (assembly GCF_028599065.1). Classification (NCBI taxonomy): domain Bacteria; kingdom Pseudomonadati; phylum Pseudomonadota; class Gammaproteobacteria; order Enterobacterales; family Morganellaceae; genus Xenorhabdus; species Xenorhabdus sp. PR6a. The sequence goes on from NZ_JAQRFJ010000067.1 coordinate 7,965, forward strand.
CATACCATTTGAATAGGGGATGGCTCAAGAAAACAGGTAAACGTTTTCGCACTAATCAAAAAATAAACCACGTCAAAAAATAAACCACGCCCCATTTTTCGTTGAAGCGTGGTTTTTTTATCATTTATCTCAATAAAATTACGCTTTTTCAGCCAATAATAATTGATTCATTCGACGAATAAATTGGTTTGGATCATCCAATGTGCCACGTTCGGCAAACAGGGCTTGATCCAGCAACAATTCTATCCAATCGGCGAATTGAGCTTCATCATCAATATCAGCCGCTTTCTTAACCAGCAGGTGTTCCGGATTCAGCTCAAAGTTATAACTCACTTCTGGCGCCGATTGACCTGCTGCCGCAAACAGCTTCGCCATTTGCGTACTCATGGCATTCGCATCCGTTGTGACGATAGCAGGCGTATCAGTCAGACGATGTGTCAGCTTCACTTCTTTCACGCGCTCACCCAACAGCGTCTTCACGCGCTCAACGAAGGGCGCCAGTTTTTTATCGGCTTCTTCCTGTTCCGCCTGGTTTTCATCCGCCAGTTTGTCGAGGGATTCATCAGACTTGCTGACAGATTGAAGTGACTTACCCTCAAATTCAGTCAGATAACTCATCATCCATTCATCAATGCGGTCAGACAGCAGCAGAACCTCAATGCCTTTCTTGCGGAACAACTCTAAGTGCGGGCTATTTTTCGCCGCAGCATAGCTGTCTGCCGTGATGTAATAGATCTTCTCCTGCCCTTCGGCCATGCGGCCAACGTATTCTTCCAGAGACACGGTTTGCGCGGCGCTGTCATTGTGAGTGGTCGCAAAGCGCAGTAATTTGGCGATGGCTTCTTTGTTGGCGCCATCTTCGGCAGGCCCTTCTTTCATCACCAGGCCGAATTGCTGCCAGAAGGTCTGATATTTTTCTGCGTCGTCTTTTGCCAGTTTATCTAACATTTGCAATACACGTTTAGTCAGCGCGCTGCGCAGGTTACGTGTGATGGTGCTGTCTTGCAAAATTTCACGGGAGACGTTCAACGGCAGGTCGTTGGAATCGACCAGACCACGCACAAAGCGCAGGTAATTTGGCATGAATTGTTCAGCTTCATCCATGATGAATACACGCTGTACATAAAGTTTCAGACCATGTTTATGTTCGCGGTTCCACATGTCCCACGGCGCCTGGGCAGGAATATACAGCAAGCTGGTGTATTCTTGCTTACCTTCAACGCGATTATGGCTCCAGGTCAAAGAGTCAGTAAAATCATGGGAGATATGTTTATAAAATTCTTGATATTCTTCATCACTGATTTCATTTTTACTGCGCGTCCACAGGGCTTGAGCCTTGTTGATTTTTTCCCAGGTGACAGTAACCGAGTCGTCTTCTTCGTTCTTAGTTTCGGTTTCAATTTCAACGGGTAAGGCAATGTGATCAGAATATTTGCCAATGATAGAACGCAGACGCCAGTCATTAAGGAAGTCGCTTTCCCCATCGCGCAAATGCAGGGTGATTTCTGTACCACGCCCGGCTTTTTCAATAGCCGCAACGGTGTAATCACCCTCTCCCGTTGATTCCCAGAACACCCCTTGTTCAGCCGGTGCGCCTGCTGCACGGGTACGCACGGTAACTTTGTCCGCAACGATAAAGGCAGAGTAGAAGCCAACACCGAACTGACCAATCAATTGGCTGTCTTTTGCCTGATCAGAGCCAATGGATTCAAGAAATGCTTTAGTACCGGATTTTGCAATCGTTCCCAGATTATCGATCACTTCATCACGGGACATGCCGATACCATTATCACTGATGGTGATGGTTTTCTGCTCTTTATCAACCGCCAGACGAACACGTAATTCACCATCATTTTCATACAGCTCAGGCGCGGACAATGCACGGAAGCGCAATTTGTCAGCCGCATCAGAGGCGTTTGAAATCAGTTCGCGGAGAAAAATTTCTTTGTTGGAATAGAGAGAGTGGATCATCAATTGCAACAGTTGTTTGACTTCAGACTGAAATCCACGGGTTTCCTGATCTTTCATGCTCATTTATTACCTCAATCTAAATCCAGTTCAGATATGTAAAATCGGACGATGGTAATCAAATGGGGATAGATAAGGAAAGTTTCAAGTTATGACAAGCAAGAAGAATGTAAAATTTGTTAGATAAGCCAGTCAATCGGCGATGGATGGCGGCATAATCAGCAACACCATCCATTGGAATGACCCATTTAAATTGGCAGAGAAATCACAAATCCGTGATTTTTTGACGGCCAGCCAACGAGTGAGACAATGTTGTCCCATCCACCATTTCAAGCTCTCCACCCACAGGAACACCATGGGCAATTCGGCTGGCGGTCACACGATATTGAGAGCACATTTCCGCAATATAGTTTGCCGTTGCCTCTCCTTCGACAGTGGGATTGGTTGCCAGAATAATTTCTAACAAAGTTTCAGAAGATAAACGCGCTTCCAACCGATCCAAACCAATATCCATTGGCCCAATACCATCCAGCGGCGATAAATGCCCCATCAGGACAAAATACCGTCCTGCAAACTGACCTGTTTGTTCGATGGCATGAATATCGGCGGGACTTTCCACGACACAGATCTGACCATTCTGCTGACGGCGGGGATTGGCGCAAATCGTGCACTGTTCCTGTTCCGTGAATGTCCGGCAATCCTGACAGTGACCAATTTCCGACATGGCTCGCGTCAGTGCCTGTGCCAGTCGCATTCCACCACTGCGATCTCGCTGCAATAGATGAAATGCCATCCGCTGCGCAGATTTTGAGCCTACGCCGGGCAAACAGCGCAGGGCTTCCATCAGAGATTCAAGAAGAGGGCTGGTCTGCATTAGAATGGCATCTTAAACCCAGGCGGCAATTGCATTCCGCTGGAAACACTGGCCATTTTTTCTTTCTGGGTTTCTTCAATGCGACGAGCGGCATCATTGAATGCTGCGGCGATCAGATCTTCCAGCATATCTTTGTCGTCGTCCATCAAGCTGGGATCGATTTCAACACGACGGCAGTTATGTGCACCGTTAATGGTGATTTTTACCAGCCCTGCACCGGATTCGCCTGTTACTTCCAGATTTGCAATTTCTTCCTGCATTTTCTGCATCTTGTCTTGCATCTGCTGGGCCTGTTTCATCAAATTGCCCAAACCACCTTTACCAAACATAATTCTCTCTCTTCGCTATAGCCACAGCATACAAATACACTGCGGCAGTTAAACAGGCCGGATACTTTCTTCATCCAATTCGGCATCAAATAGTTGCTGAAGTGTTTGAATCGTTTTATCCGAAATAATGGATTGACGCGCTTGTGCCAATTTTTCTGCATAAATGGCTTGGCGCCACTCCAGAGGCGTTTTTACCGCAGGATTATCATCTTCAACGATACTGAGTTCAATCGATTTTCCATGCAATTCACTTAATGCTTCCGCCAGCGCTTTCTGAGCCGATGCTGAATTGAGATGGCGTTGCTTTGAACGTAAATGCAGACAAAGACGATTTTCATCAATCTGTTCTTTAAACGCATTCAATGCGACTTGCTGAACCAATTTAGGAATACGCAGTTTATCAATTTCTGCCGCCCATGAATCCCTTTGTTTCGATTCCAGAGCCAGCTTTTCGACCAATTCGGCGGTCTTCTCATGCTCCAGTGCCGCTTTAATTGTTTTTGGTGTCGTCGTCGGACGCGGCTTCTCCTCTCTGGCATTCGTTGCCCGCCAACGATACGCCTCTTTCTTTACCGGTTTAGGCTCCTGTGTTTCAGGAAGGTAAGATTGAGGCCGCTGTTCTGCCACCGCCACCAGTCGTTCCAGCGCCGAACTTGCCGGCTTCGCCTTCGCAGACTCTGCCGGTTCAGGCTTTTTTGCTGGCGTATTCCCTTGACGAGTCAGTGTATTTCTCGCTTGCAATAGTTTCGCGGTTGGGCTGTTTGCGATGGATTCACTGCCCAACGGAGCTGGAGGCGGCGCACCAGTTGCTCCCCCAACTGGCGCGGCAAGGTTTTCCACCACCGCAGGTGGTGAAGTTTCCTCAATGACCGTTTTGGGATGAAAAGCCAAGGCGCGCAGTAGTGCCATCTCAACGCCCATCCGTCGTTCCGGCGCATAAGGAAGTTCTTTGCGCCCTACCAGCAATGCTTGATAATAAAACTGCAAATCCGTCGGGGAAATGGATCTTGCCAGCAAACGCAACCGCCCTTCTGTTGAAGAAGGCTCACTTTCAGGTTGTTGGGGTAACAGTTGGAGCATGGCAATGCGATGCAACAGCGACAATGTCTCAACCAGCAGGTTTTCCCAATCCGCACCGCGAGTTGCCGCCTGCTCCACCAGAGCCATCATTTGTTGACCATCGGCACGCACCAACGCTTCAATGATCGCCAAGGGTTGGTCATCATCCAGCGTACCCAGCATTTGACTGACGATCTCTGATGTCAGCGTTCCCCCACCAAGTGCAATGGCTTGATCCGTTAAGCTCAAGGCATCACGCATGCTGCCATCTGCGGCACGGGCAAGAAGCTGACGGGCACGCACATCGCTCTCTATTTTCTCAGCATTGAGCACATGTTCCAGTTGACTACTGATTTGATCCACACCGAGTGTTTTCAAATGAAATTGCAAACAGCGTGACAGGATCGTCACGGGCAGTTTCTGTGGATCGGTCGTTGCCAACAGGAATTTCACATGTTCCGGCGGCTCTTCCAATGTCTTTAACAAGGCATTGAAACTATGGCGGGAAAGCATGTGAACTTCATCAATAAGGTAGACTTTGAAACGACCACGGGCAGGGGCATACTGGACGTTATCCAGCAACTCGCGGGTATCTTCTACTTTTGTTCGGGAAGCGGCATCGATTTCAATCAGATCAACAAACCGCCCCTGTTCAATTTCAAGACAGTTGGCACACTGACCACACGGCGTCTTTGTGATACCCGTTTCGCAATTCAGCCCTTTTGCCAACAGACGTGCGATAGTCGTTTTTCCCACGCCACGAGTGCCGGAAAAAAGATAAGCGTGATGAAGGCGTTGGTGTTCGAGACCATTCGCCAATGCAGTCAGCACATGTTGCTGACCAATCACATCAGAAAATATTTGTGGGCGCCACTTACGGGCAAGTACCTGATAGCTCATGAATACCGAGGAAATTGAACATGACTGTCTATCATGCTAGCACAGCCTCCCCATTAACGGCGAGGCTGATGTGCCAATATGTATTAATAATGTAAAAAACAGAATAATCAGTGGCCGGAAAATTCAACCAGCGTGTAGCTGTCAACACCTTGTTTTTTCAAGCGTTCAGCACCACCTAAATCCGGTAATCCAATGATAAATGCCGCTTCAGAAACTTGACCACCCAGACGACGAATCAAGCGTACTGTCGCCTCAATCGTCCCACCCGTTGCCAGCAGATCATCAATAACCAGAACTTTATCCCCTTCCTTGATGCTGCTTTTATGGATTTCCAAGGTATCTGTACCATATTCCAGATCGTAAGTTTCGCTCAACGTCTCACGCGGCAATTTACCTTTTTTACGAACAGGAACGAAACCCACTCCCAGACGCAGTGCAACAGGCGCGCCGAATAAGAAACCACGTGCTTCAGTACCCACAATTTTCGTGATGCCTTGATGCTGATAACGAGCCACCAATAAATCTATTGTCGCTTGGTAGGCTGCTGGATTATCGAGCAAGGTGGTAATGTCACGAAAAAGGATCCCCGCCTTTGGATAATCAGGAATTGTTTCGATACTATCTTTAATTAATTGCAGTTGTTGCGCGTTAGCGGTCATAATCGATGCCAGCCAAGTTAAAAAAGAAAACGGTAAAATCTATGCAAACTACCGAAAAAAAGCAACTGCAAAGCAAATTGCTGCTTATATTTTGTTGACTTAAGTCAAACCTTATCCCGAACCAATTATTGATGATAATGAGATGCTAATGGGCATACAAAATTTATTAGGTGCACTTGAAAAACAGGTCAGTATTCTGGAAAAAGAGCTTGCTTTGTTGCCCGACCTTCCTTTTACCAGCGCCCGTTTTGATCAGGTACTATTCCACCATCGCAGCAATAAACTCGGTGGATACCTGCAAGAAATCAGACAAAATATGAAGCAACTCAGCGACTGTGTAAACGATTCTCGTATTGAACAAGTGAAATTCCTTGCCGAACGTTTAGTGGCACAAATCGAGGCATTTAAACGCGAAATAGCAACCCAGACGCTGCGAAAACAGGAAGAGAAATTTGCGCATCGATCACAAGAACGGGATCTTTATCAACGTCTGGCAGAACATCAGGATTACGAACGCCGTTTAATGGCCATGGTCAATGACAGGGAATTGCAGTTAGACCAACAAACGACGCTTGCCAACCAGCATAAACTGCAAAAAGAAATCGCCGCCTTAGCTGGCCGGCTCGCCCGTTGTCGTCAGGCATTAATGCGGATCGAAAAATCGATAGAGAAACAAGAGAATTCAGATTAATCATAAAAAACAAGGAACAACAATGCCCCTGGAACAAGCCTCCCCTGAAATACAACTTGCAGTGGATCTTATTTATCTGCTTGAGTGTAACGAGGTTCCCCCCGCTATCGCTCTGGCAGCATTAGAAATCGTCAAACACGATCTTCAAGGGAAATTGGGAAAACAGACTCAACAGTCCGAGGAATAAGTTGGATGAATGTTTACCTCTCAGACTGCATATCATCCTGCCCATTATGTAAGTAAACCTCCAACTGATTAAAGGCAATATTGATGCCGTTTTCCCGGCATAATTTATCAATACTGCGGTTGACTTCATCAACCGTCCGGCTACGGTCGCCCAATTCCCGGACATAGAGCCTCAACTCATGATCCAGTGTACTGGCGCCAAAATTCATAAAGTAGACTTGTGGCCCCGGCTCACTCATGACGCAGGTGTTTTCACTCGCTGCTTGTAACAAAACCTCTCTGACCTTATTAAGATCAGAGCCATATGCGACGCCAACCTTAATAATAATGCGCGTAATGGTATCAGAAAGTGTCCAGTTAATGAGACGCTCCGTCACAAATGCCCGATTAGGAATAATCACTTCTTTACGGTCAAAATCTGTAATCGTCGTCGCACGAATGCGGATTTTACTGACCGAACCGGAATAAGTGCCTATCGTTACGGTATCGCCAATACGGACGGGGCGTTCAAACAAAATAATGAGACCCGAAACAAAGTTGGCAAAAATTTCCTGTAAACCAAAACCTAAACCGACTGAAAGTGCCGCCGCCAACCATTGTAATTTATTCCATGAAACTCCCAATGTTCCTAACGCAGCAATGACGCCAACGCCAATGATCAAGTAAGTCAATGTTGTTTTAATGGCATACGAAGATCCCTGTTGTAACTGCAAACGGGATAACACCAGGACTTCCAGCAGACCCGGCAAGTTTCTCATCATGATCCATGAAATGACCAACATGGCGATTGAAAGGACCAAATCTTTTAAGGTCACGTGTTGCAGAACATTGCCCAGTTCTGTCGCCGTGCTGTATTGCCACAAATTGATCCCATCAAGGTAAGAAAATACCGTCACCAGATCAGACCAAATCCAATAAAATGCCCCTAAGTGTCTATTCAGTATCTTTCCTGCGCAAAAGCAAAGCAAGGAATGCTAAGTTGACTAACTGAAGGCTGGTATTCAAATCCCCCTCACAGTTTTTCCACAGCCGCCGACACTTTTCTAGCCAGGCAAACGAACGTTCGACTACCCATCTCTTTGGGATTACCTTGAAAGTATGGAGTTCACTCCGTTTGGCGATCTCGACGGTCGCGCCCAGTATATGATGCACATCATCTGCGAAGGCTGTTCCCGTGTAACCCCCGTCCGCTAAGATATTCGTTACGCAAGAAAGCGATTTCCTATGCCGGGTAAAAGTTATCAGGGCACCTGTTCTGTCCGTCACATTGGCTGTCGTGACGGCCATCGCATGCGGTAAACCCTGATTGTCCACCGCAATGTGTCGTTTGATACCGGAAACCTTTTTACCCGCGCCATACCCTTTTTCACGCGCGGTGTCCGTGTTCTTAACACTTTGCGAGTCAACTATCACGAAAGTGGTGTTGACGTTCCGACCATGGCTGATACGGGCCTCGCCAACGACATTTTTTTAAAGCTTGCTCAAGCAGGCTGGGTTCTGTGTCTGACGGCTTCTCTTTCCAGAGTTTGAAGTAGTAATAAACTGTGCTTTTGGCGGGAAAATCGCTGGGCAGCATATCCCACTGACAGCCGCTCTTGAGTAAATATAATAATGCACAAAATACCTCATAAACATCGGTTTTTCTGGGGCGTGTGCGCTTCCTGCTGCTAAGCAGCAGGGGTTCAATTTCCATGAACACTTCTCGACTAATGTCACTGGCATAAATTTTTCTCATCCCCGTAGTTTATATGAAAAATCGTTCTGGTTTAAAAAAATTCTGAATAGGTTCTAAAAAGATCAAAAACAGCACCATAGTGGTTAAACGCAATGACTGTTGATTGATGAGATCCAAGGCCATTGGTGGCTCTTCCATCATTTCTCCTTCTGCCCCTTCTTTCGTCAGCGATTGGCGCCGGGCAACAGCACGCCGATAGGCAATGCGACGCGCTGCAATGCCTAACCCCCGCAAACAGGCTTGATAACTGATATGCCAGAGAAACAGTAAATACAGGCTGTAGAACCAACGTTCTGCCAAACGTAGAGTTGTATAGAAATAACCCGATATCAGCAACACCATTAATATCAGCGGGGCAAATGTTAATGCCGTGACGACGATGTTGCGGATCATATGGGAACTTTTTTCACGCCATACATACCGGCAGAATGGCAAAAGAAACAGGAAGATAAAGAACAGACAGATCAAAACGGTACATTGCCCAATCACATCATCAGACAGCCGTAAAGGATATTTA
>NZ_JAQRFJ010000068.1:0-15830 GCF_028599065.1 Xenorhabdus sp. PR6a
TTTAATGTTAATCAATTTGATTTATTTACCAGCACATAACCCTCACATTAATATTTTTTGATATTCATTTAGTGAATATTATGCCAAATATGGTATTACTTTTTTCGTTAGTGTGATCCACCGTTGAGAAGCTAGCATACTAGTATATTAACCTCCCTCGCTTCACGATCACCTTGAATAAATAAACAAAATCACAACCCGCGCGATACATTGTGTTACAGGAATGTTAACAACAGTACAATCATCTGGATGTATTGCCAGCGAAATAATAGCTATATAGAGGCATTTACTATGAGTAAAACCGCTCCGGTCGGTTTATGGGATCAACCCAAACCCTTTTTTATGATCTTTTTTGTGGAATTATGGGAAAGATTTGGCTACTACGGTGTTCAAGGCATTCTTGCTGTTTACTTCGTTCAACAACTTGGATTTTCAGAAACACAATCATTTATTACTTTCGGTGCATTTACGGCACTGGTTTACGGCCTGATTTCCATCGGTGGCTATGTTGGTGATCACTTATTGGGGACAAAACGAACCATTGTTCTGGGCGCCATTGTACTGGCAATCGGCTATTTCATGATTGGACTTTCCATCATGGAGCCTGAGCTGATTTTTTATGCTTTGGGAACTGTTGCTGTCGGTAATGGCCTTTTCAAAGCTAATCCGGCCAGCCTGCTGGCAAAATGTTACCCGCCGCAAGACCCGCGTTTAGATGGCGCATTTACGCTGTTTTATATGTCCATCAACCTGGGTTCTCTGGTTTCTCTTTCGTTTGCCCCCGTCATTGCTGAAAAATATGGTTATGCCATCACCTATAATATCTGCGGGATTGGCTTGATTATCGCCCTGCTGGTTTATATTGCCTGCCGCCGCATGATACATAATATTGGTTCTGAACCCGACCATGCCTCTCTTAACTACGCAACCTTGTTTTTGGTTCTGATTGGTGCAGTGGTGATGATTGGTATCTGTGCATGGCTATTACACAACATCAAAATTGCTAATATTGCCCTGATGGCGATTTCGGTTATTGTAGTGATGATTTTCTTCTGGCAGGCATTCAAACAGGATAAGGTCGGCCGCAATAAGATGTTTGTGGCATTTATTTTGATGCTGCAAGCCATCGTGTTCTATATCCTGTATAACCAGATGCCGACTTCCCTCAACTTCTTTGCCATCAACAACGTTCACCATCAGATTCTGGGTTTTAATATCAATCCCATCAGTTTTCAGGCTCTGAACCCATTCTGGATCATTATCGTCAGCCCGATCTTGGCCGTGGTTTACACCAAACTGGGTGCCAAAGGTAAAGATTTTTCCATGCCAACCAAATTCACCTTCGGCATGTTTCTGTGCTCGCTGGGCTTCCTGACCGCTGCTGCCTCTGGTTTATTTGCTGATGAGCAGGGTATAACATCCCCGTGGTTTATCGTGCTGGTCTATCTGTTCCAGAGCGTCGGGGAGTTGATGATCAGTGCATTAGGGCTGGCAATGGTCGCGACGTTTGTGCCTAGCTACCTGACGGGTTTTATCCTCGGTATGTGGTTCCTGTCACAAGCCGCCGCATCCGTATTAGGTAGCTATGTGGCAACCTTTACTGCCGCACCAGAAGGCGTAACGAATCCACTGCAAACCCTGCCAATTTATATGGAAGTCTTTGGTAAAATCGGGATTGCCACTCTGATTGTCGCCGTAGTTATGGCCTTTATGGTGCCGTGGCTGAACAGGATTATGAAAGCGTAAGTATCACTATCCTAATTCTGTTTGATTAAATAAATTTTCCGCTCGTTGGTAATTAAAATAACGGGCGGAAATTTTGTCTTTTTAAATTATAGAATATGATTCTTTATATAGGCGATAAATAACGATGGATTCGCATAAACAATACGTATAATACCAATGTAAGAAGGAAATTATCCAATTTGTAGATAGAGAATTAGTGGTAGAATAGTATGAAAAAACTTATTGCACTTGCAATACTCTTTGTTCCCGGTATTTCCTTATCGTCAACAAACGACGATTTAGATTATTGTGCCACATCCCAATCCTGGATTGCTCAATATGTGATAAATACAGTCGTCGAGAAAAATAAACAGCTTGATCGAATGAAAGCAACCTCTTCCTTAATTGAAAGAAGAAAGTTAATAAAAGGAAAGAAACCCATCGTATTTAACGAGTGGGGGCAGTTGTATACTCAGACAACGGAAATTTCTATTCCTTATATCGATAATCACAAAAAACCAGTTATTTTAATTGCTTCATCAATTATATCAGCAGAAGAGTGTTCATTAACAGAACCCACTTATTTTGATATAACCCCAGAAAACAATTAGCTTTATTTTTTAGATCAAGCTGGCTAATTCAAAAAGAATGTAGCCAGCTTTTACATTATCTTAATAACGGCTTGCTGAATAACAATGGGTTATTACAGCACGTCAACCGCATTCAGTTCTTTGAAAGCCTGTTCCAGACGAACAATCATCGTCGCCTGACCGGCACGCAGCCAAACACGTGGATCATAGTATTTCTTGTTAGGCTTGTCCGCACCTTCCGGGTTACCCAACTGGCCTTGCAGGTAGCCTTCGTTCTTTTTGTAGTAGTTCAGAATACCTTCCCAAGTTGCCCACTGGGTATCGGTATCAATATTCATTTTTACTACACCGTAGCTAACCGCTTCCTGAATCTCTTCTGCGGTAGAACCGGAACCGCCGTGGAAGACAAAATCCAAGCTGTTGTGTGGCAGGTTGAATTTCTCAGACACGTACTCCTGCGAGTTGTGCAGGATTTTTGGCGTCAGTTTAACGTTACCGGGTTTGTAGACACCGTGAACATTACCGAAAGAAGCTGCGATGGTGAAACGTGGACTGATAGCATTGAGTTTCTCATACGCATAAGCCACGTCTTCCGGCTGAGTATACAGGGAAGAACTGTCCAGATGGCTGTTATCAACGCCGTCTTCTTCCCCACCCGTACAACCCAGTTCGATTTCCAGCGTCATGTCGATTTTCGCCATGCGTGCCAGATATTGGCTGCAAATTTCGATATTTTCTTCCAGCGATTCTTCTGACAGGTCGATCATATGGGAAGAGAACAGTGGCTTGCCGGTTTGCGCGTAGTGTTTCTCACCCGCGTCCAGCAGGCCGTCGATCCACGGCAGCAGTTTACGTGCGCAGTGGTCGGTATGCAGAATAACCGGCACACCGTAATGTTCTGCCATTTGGTGAACGTGGTGGGCGCCGGAAATAGCACCGATAATCGCGGCTTGCTGACCTTCTGCTTTCAGCCCCTTACCTGCAATGAAAGACGCACCGCCGTTAGAAAACTGGATAATGACCGGAGCACGTACTTTTGCCGCCGTTTCCAACACGGCGTTGATGGAATCCGTACCGACGCAGTTAACCGCGGGTAATGCGAAGTTATTTTCTTTAGCGACGGCAAAGACTTTTTGAACATCATCACCAGTGATGACACCCGGTTTTACGAAATCAAAAATTTTAGACATGTTACGTGGTCCTGTATTGACATTGAACAGGCAGTCAGTGCTGCCTGTTATCACAACTTAGTTACTGTTAGCACGTTCTTCCAGCATCACAACGGCGGGCAGTTTTTTGCCTTCAACGAACTCAAGGAAAGCACCACCACCCGTAGAGATGTAAGAGATCTTGTCAGCAATTTCGAACAGATCGATGGCTGCCAAGGTATCACCGCCACCTGCGATTGAGAAAGCCTCGCTCTCAGCAATGGCACGGGCAACAATTTCGGTTCCTTTACGGAAGTTAGGGAATTCAAAAACGCCTACTGGTCCATTCCACAGAATGGTCTTGGCGCTTTTCAGGATTTCAGCCAGACGTTCAGCAGACGCATCGCCCAAGTCAAGGATCTGCTCTTCGTCTTTAATTTCGCTGGTGGATTTCAGTGTTGCTTGTGCCGTTTCAGAGAACTCTGTCGCCACACGCACATCGGTAGGAACCGGGATATCACAGCTTTCCAGCAGTTTTTTCGCTTCTGGGATCAAATCATCTTCGTACAGTGAACGGCCAACGTTGTGCCCTTCCGCAGCAACGAACGTATTGGCAATCCCACCACCCACGATCAGCTGATCGGCAATTTTAGACAGGGAATCAAGCACCGTCAGTTTGGTTGAAACCTTAGAGCCACCCACAATCGCCACCATTGGACGAGCAGGCTTGTGCAGTGCCTTGGCCAAAGCCTCCAGTTCACCGGACAGCAGCGGACCCGCACAGGCAATTGGTGCGAATTTGGCAACGCCGTGGGTTGACGCTTGCGCACGGTGCGCTGTACCAAACGCATCCATTACGTACACATCACACAGTGCAGCATACTGCTTGGATAACGTTTCATCGTCTTTTTTCTCACCTTTGTTGAAGCGAACGTTTTCCAGAACCACTAATTCGCCTTCCGCCGCTTCAACGCCATCCAGATAATCTTTTTCCAGACGAACCGGAGAAGAAAGGGCTTCTTTCAGATAATCAACGACAGGTTGCAGTGAGAACTCTTCGTTGTATTCTCCCTCAGTCGGGCGTCCCAGGTGAGAAGTAACCATGACCTTGGCTCCCTGACTCAACGCAGCCTCAATCGTCGGCAAGGACGCACGGATACGTGCATCAGAGGTAACTTTGCCATCTTTTACCGGCACATTCAGATCAGCACGGATCAATACGCGTTTACCCGCCAGATCTAAATCAGTCATCTTAATTACAGACATGGTGAATCCTCTCATTGATTCTTTATAAATTACTCAATCTTCCGCTGTGTGCTGTTTGTGACACAACAAATGATTATTTGAAACCCGTTGCGGCCATTGCCAGTGTCGTATCAAGCATACGGTTGGCAAAGCCCCACTCATTATCACACCACACAAGCGTCTTAATCAGGTGATTACCGCTCACCCGCGTTTGTGTGCCATCCACAATAGCACTGTGGGGATCGTGGTTAAAATCCGTTGAAACCAACGGCAAATCGGTATAATCCACTATACCATGAAACTCTCTGGCCGCTGATTTTTGCAGGATCTGGTTAACATCTTTGACATCCACTGACGTGCGGACTGTCACGCTCAAGTCAATGGCTGTCACATTGATGGTGGGCACCCGGACAGAAATCGCCTCAAACCGATCATTGAATTTCGGGAAAATACGTGTGATCCCCGCCGCCAGTTTTGTATCAACCGGAATGATGGATTGACTGGCCGCTCGGGTGCGACGTAAATCACAGTGATAAGCGTCAATCACGGGTTGATCATTCATTGATGCGTGAATGGTTGTCACTGTACCCGATTCAATATTGAATGCATCATCCAACACCTTGATGACGGGAATGATGCAGTTTGTGGTACAGGAGGCATTGGAAACAATGCAATCTTCGGCAACCAATTCATGATGATTGACACCATAGACCACAGTGGCATCCAGATCATTGCCTCCCGGATGCGCAAACAGGACTTTTTTGGCTCCGCTGGCAATATGAGATTCTCCGTCTGCCCGCTCACCATACTTGCCCGTACAGTCAAGCACGATATCAATACCCAGTTCTTTCCACGGCAGAGCTGAAATCTCCGGTTGATGAAACAGCCGGATACTGTCGTCTCCTACTTGCAATAAATCATTGTTCAGGCGTACATCCCATGCAAAACGCCCATGACTGGAATCGTATTTCAATAAGTGAGCAATGCCTTGTGCATCCGCCAACTCATTGATAGCGATCACTGAAATTTCAGCCCGACGCCCGGATTCGTAAAGGGCACGCAAGACGCTGCGCCCTATTCTCCCGAAACCGTTAATCGCTACCCTGATAGTCATGTTACTCCCTGAATGTCTCTGTAGTCATGCAACCGCTTAGAATAACTGAGCAACGTCGGCTTGTACGGATAATTCATCATAAAATTAATCAGATTGTGACAGACAAGACATTTTATCATTTCATTTACGCATCAAACTGAAACGGTTCAGCTTTAATGGGAGCAGGTTACGAGAAAACAAGCGTGATGGCAAGCGCCATTCGTCACATCATAGAGGAAAAGTTGAACAAAAAAAGAGCGCATTCGCTCTAAAATTGATGCGAATGCGCTTATCAGGATAATTTGTTGATTATTTCAGCAAAGATGATGCCTTGGCGACAACATTTTCAACCGTGAAACCAAACGCTTTGAATAGCTCGTCAGCCGGTGCAGATTCACCGAACGTATGCATACCGACGATAGCGCCGTTAATACCTACGTATTTGAACCAGTAATCAGCAATACCCGCTTCGATGGCAACACGGGCAGAAACTGCCGCTGGCAGTACGGCTTCACGATAGGCAGCATCCTGCTTATCGAAAGCATCGGTGGATGGCATGGAAACCACGCGAACCTGACGGCCTTCGGCAGTCAGTTGTTCAGCCGCTTTCACCGCCAATTCGACTTCAGAACCCGTTGCAATCAAGATCAACTCAGGCTGACCGGCACAATCTTTCAGGATGTAAGCGCCTTTCTCGATATTCGCCAATTGTTCAGCCGTACGCGCCTGCTGTGCCAGATTCTGGCGGGAGAAGATCAGCGAAGTTGGGCCATCTTTGCGCTCAATGGCATATTTCCACGCCACCGCAGATTCAACCTGGTCACATGGACGCCATGTGCTCATGTTTGGCGTGACGCGCAGGCTGGCAATCTGTTCTACTGGCTGGTGGGTCGGGCCATCTTCACCCAGGCCGATGGAATCGTGGGTATAAACGAAGATGCTGCGCACTTTCATCAGCGCCGCCATACGTACCGCGTTACGGGCATATTCGACGAACATCAGGAAGGTTGCGCCATAAGGTACAAAACCACCGTGCAGTGCAATACCGTTCATGATGGCAGACATGCCGAATTCACGCACACCATAGTGAATATAGTTACCGTCCTGAACCTCGTTCAGTGGCTTGGAGCCAGACCACATGGTCAGGTTACTCGGTGCTAAGTCAGCGGAGCCGCCCATAAATTCCGGCAGAACTTTACCGAATGCTTCCAGTGCATTTTGTGATGCTTTGCGGCTGGCAATGGAGGCGGGATTCTGTTGCAGGTTTTCAATGAATGCCTTGGATTCGGCTTCCCAGTTTGCCGGCAGTTCACCGTGGGTACGGCGGGTGAATTCAGCGGCCAGTTCTGGGTAAGCATTCGCATAGGCCGCAAATTTCTCGTCCCAAGCAGCTTCTTTAGTCTTACCTGATTCTTGCGCGTTCCAACCCGCGTAAATGTCTTGGGGAATGTCAAACGCAGGATGTTCCCAACCCAGCGCCTTGCGGGTTGCTTCGATTTCAGCATCCCCCAGCGGAGCACCGTGGCATTCTTCTTTACCGGCTTTGTTTGGTGAGCCAAAACCGATGATGGTTTTGCACATCAACAGGGAAGGTTTGCCTGTCTCTTGACGTGCGGCTTCAATCGCTGCCGCAATTGCCTCGGAGTCATGACCATCGACACCACGGATAACATGCCAGCCATAGGCTTCAAAGCGTGTTGCGGTGTCATCGGTGAACCAACCTTCTACTTCACCATCGATAGAGATGCCGTTGTCATCATAGAATGCAATTAATTTGCCCAGTTTCAGCGTACCTGCCAAAGAGCAAACTTCATGGGAGATCCCTTCCATCATACAGCCGTCACCCATAAACACATAAGTGAAGTGATCGACGATATCATGGCCGGGACGGTTGAATTGCGCTGCCAGTGTACGTTCTGCAATCGCAAAACCAACTGCGTTGGCAATACCCTGCCCCAATGGGCCAGTGGTGGTTTCTACGCCTGGAGTATAGCCATATTCTGGATGGCCCGGCGTTTTAGAGTGCAATTGACGGAAATTTTTCAAATCATCAATAGAAACATCATAACCCGTCAGATGCAGAAGGCTGTATATCAGCATGGAGCCATGACCATTGGATAACACAAAACGGTCACGATCAGCCCAGACAGGATTAGAAGGATTATGGTTCAGATAATCGCGCCACAGCACTTCGGCAATGTCGGCCATTCCCATTGGTGCGCCGGGATGCCCTGATTTTGCTTTCTGCACAGCGTCCATGCTCAAAAAGCGGATAGCATTAGCAAGGGTTTTACGAGTGGTCATTCTTTACTCCAAGTCGGATAAAAGCGTTTAGTGAACTAAGGACTAATTTTCGCAGCGCAGTATACAAACCGCAATCATTAATGTCAGATAATTAACGTCAGTTTAAGGAGGACTATCTTAATTTCTCCTTGGCAATAATTCTTTGATTTACCCCGTTGTTTTGCTGCCTTCTTGTGGCAATGCGTACAATCAGGGTATTTTTGCGCAAATAGGGTCATTATCTAATGTGATTTGCGCAATAGAAAGCCACGTATTAGACACGATACCCAATAGGTTAATCAAGGCCAAAAAGCAGCGTTTTTCTGCCAAGTTAGGAGGATGCGATAAACGTGATAACCTTCTTTGACTGGAAACATTTACTGATTTAGAGAAAGGTAGATGTCAGAATTTTCATCCTCAAAACACTTAAGATTCACTTGTAATATATTTTGACTAACGGATAAACCCGTATGAATTACAGCCAATCTAATTTCAGCAACCAATTGTTTCAGAGTAAGGTAGATACCTGAACTAATATTGGAAAAAAATAATATCGCTATAAAAAAGAAAAATCAAAATAAAATTTTTTTAATAAACCATTTATGACCAACTATCACTATTCTATTTTTGCCTCCAATAAATTATCACTAAATATAAAAATAACTCATAAAAACATGCCCAAAACTCAATAAAATTTAATTATTAGATGATAAAAAAAAGGAATTTGAATTAATGATATAAAAAAGTGAACTTATAAGCTCAGCATCATTTGAATAGCGTTTAAAAATGATAGAAGTCAATCTTCTCCCGCACATATCGCGGGAGAAGATTGCAGGCTCTCACTATTATTAAATTTATTTAACTACATTCAAAAATTATTAAGGAAATAACATGAAAAGAATAATTATTTTTATTTCATTATATTTATTAGGGTTACAAATAGCTTTTGCTAACGTTAATTCAATAAATACACAGTCTGGCTATGATCTTGCGAATGAATTAACTCAGAGATACAACGACACTAGAAATGATTGTGGAGATGAAGATCGTCCTGCATTTTTATGTTCCGGAATTATGTTGAGAGGAACAGTCCCTTCAGATAATTATTACTCTTGGAATCCAAGCCCACGCTCGCAAGCTAGCGGTGGTGTTTCGTTTTCTTACTTGAGAACGGACTCGAAGCTCTTAACATTAGATGCTGGTTACACAAATGGGTTTATTTTTTCGCCTTATTTATCAGCCTCAGCAAATAATAAAGAACACCCTGAAGCGCTTTGCTATTTTCCTCTCAATGCAGACTCTGCAAACAGAAATGAAAAAGGATGTGGTTCTAATCCCTACTATTCCCAAAGTGCACCTTGTCAACAGCAAGGCATCACTACAGCCCAACAGTGGATAAACAATGGAAGCAGTGAGCTGGGTCAGTGTGGTTTTGATGTCAGTATTAAACCAGGGGCAAATCATGCTAATGCCTTTATACAGGGAGTTCAGGCCCGTTTACAGCTCGCGTTGACAGTAAATAATGAATTAATATTAGCTACTTGGCCCCAAAATATTCCCCATGAATTACCTATCGAAGCCTTTTTTTATCTTCAGGAAGGGCTGGCAGGAGCACAACATGATCAACGAGATTTTCTTAACGCTACAGGGAAAATAATACCAATTGTACGGATAGAGCTTCCTTCTGACTACAGTCAAGATGCGACTTTCACTTATAACCCAGAGGATCAAATTATTCGCAATTAAAATAATAACTAGAAAATAAATCTAAAAACAAAAATTAGCCCCATAGAATATTACAACTAAGATTCAACAATAAGTAGAATGTGGCTATTTACGAAAAAATAAAGTTTCAAGCGTAAATAGCCACAATACAAAACGAAATAAAAAAACATCACAAACTATAACAATATAATTACAAAGATAATTTTAGTTGACATTTTTACATGCTAAATATTAAGTTATCGATATTTTTTAAACCCTATTTTATTCTAAATCTTACTACAAATGACAAAATCTCCCCCTACATCTGACACAATATCCATTCCAACCATCATGCAATTAAATTCCATCAAGGCAAAACGCGATGAGCTTATTCACTTGCTGCATGATTGCGTCGAAAGTGATGCCTCCATCGGCTTTATTGCACCACTGGAAAAGAACGAAGCGGAGCAGTATTGGCAGGATGTCGAAACAGATCTCACATCCGGTCATCGGTTGCTACTGGTCGCGCTAGACGGTAAAAACATCGCAGGTTCAGTGCAACTTTCCCTCTGCAAGAAAAAGAACGGCCTGCATCGTGCTGATGTTGAAAAATTGATCGTACATACCGCCTATCGCCAGCGTGGGATTGGCAGGATGCTCATGGATGAACTGGAACGGCTGGCAAAGCAGCATCAACGCTGTTTGCTGGTCTTAGATACACGCACTCATGATCCAGCTTCAGCCCTGTATCGAAAATGCGGTTTTATTGAAGCCGGGCAGATCCCGAACTTTGCGCTTAATTCCACTGGGGAATTTTCAGGAACAACCTATTTTTATAAGTTGATTTGAATTTTTTAGAAAAGAAAAAGCCCCGAGTCAAAAACTCAGGGCTTATAAATTCTGGCGGTGCGGACGGGACTCGAACCCGCGACCCCCGGCGTGACAGGCCGGTATTCTAACCAACTGAACTACCGCACCGCATAGCGTTCTGGTTAAGAACGGGGTGGATAATACGGGCTACGGTAAATTCCGTCAATCGCTTTTTATAACAAAACGGTTCGTTTGCACATTTTTTCACCTTAATCATTCAGTTATCTCCATTTTGCCACGGCTTTTCAATGTAACTGTTCAGGTTTGGAACGCCAAAGACAACTGCCTCCTTTCTTTTCCACCAGATCCAAACGAGATTCATGCTGAACTAATTCTTCATCAGAAGCATAAACCACTCTCAGCCCGGCCTGCGGGCGAGTGATCTGCTGGATTTCTGTAACCTGAGTCGTGCCTGACGTTTCCCCTTCCATCGAGAACGCTAATGATGTCTGGCCACCGGTCATTGCCAGATAAACATCAGACAGAATTTCGGCATCGAGCAATGCCCCGTGGAGAGTTCGTTTTGAGTTATCGATCTGGTAACGGTCACACAACGCATCGAGGTTATTACGCTTGCCTGGGAAAAGTTGCCTTGCCAGCGTCAAGCTATCGGTAATGGTACAAAACTCAGCGGTAGGTGGAATGCCTCGATTCAGTTTACTGAATTCATAATCCATAAAACCGATATCAAACGTTGCGTTATGAATAATCAACTCAGCACCACGGATAAATTCAATGAATTCATCCGCGATATCCGCAAATTTTGGTTTATCCTGCAAAAATTCATCACTGATACCGTGAACTTCAAAGGCTTCGGGGTCAACCAAACGTTCTGGTTTGATATAAAGATGAAAATGGCGCCCTGTCAGGCGACGGTTTATCACCTCCACAGCACCAATCTCAATAATGTTGTGTCCCTCATAGTGAACACCCAACTTGTTCATACCGGTTGTTTCGGTATCGAGGACGATTTGGCGGGTAATAGCAGTGCTCATAGTGTTTTTTTGTGTCAGACTTAGAGTTTTGATTAAAGATGATATAGGAAGAGTCTACCAAAGATGAACAAACAGGTAGAAATTTTCACCGATGGTTCTTGCCTCGGCAATCCTGGCCCCGGCGGATATGGCGTTTTACTCCGCTACCAACAGCAAGAAAAAACCTTGAGTGGGGGTTATTTTCGCACCACCAATAACCGCATGGAGTTAATGGCCGCCATTATCGGGCTGGAAGCGCTCAAACGACCCTGTACTGTGATCTTGACGACGGACAGCCAATATGTGCGCCAAGGGATCACCCAATGGATCCATAACTGGAAAAAGCGCGGCTGGAGAAAAGCGGATAAATCCCCCGTCGTCAATGTCGATCTGTGGCAACGACTCGATAACGCTATCTCGCTGCATGATATTGATTGGCGTTGGGTCAAAGGCCACGCCGGACATCGGGAGAATGAACAGTGTGATGAATTGGCTCGCACAGCCGCTAATAGCCCTACTCAAGCAGATAATGGTTATATCGAAAGCGAAAATTAACCTGTCAATTAATAGCGTCGGTGAACATTTTTCGCCGCCCCCAACGCATTACTGAATTTCGGTTTCAACAATGTCGCCCGCATAGAGTTTAATGTTAATGGTATTGTCCGCTTGCGGGCAATAATCATATTCAAACAACCCAATATTGACAGACAGGCGTTATCAAGACGCTTGCTGCTTTTTTGCCACGGTAAAATATGGAAGTTAGCATGGTGAATCACTTCATAATTAAGAAGACGCAACCAATCCAATTGGCGCAACATTGAAAACATCTGGGCTTGGCAAGATTGACGACGATATATCGGGGTAATCACTTTCCTTAACCCCAGTAGGCTTATTGGATTAAACCCACTGATAACCAACCAACCGTCGTCTATCATGATCCTATCGACTTCTCTCAAGAGCCAATGTGGATCAATACTATAAGTCAGCATATGCGCCAGCAAACAAGCATCAACAGATTTAGTTGCAAAAGGGAGGTAATGGGGATCAGCAATGACGTCCATATTTTGCCCTTGTGATCCGACATTGATTTGATGGCTGACCAAACAGGAACGAGTATCAATTTCGGCACTTAAGTTACCGACTTTCACTAAATGAAAACCAAAGATTTTTGGCCACCACGGTTCCAATTGACGTTCCAGGGCAACACGGTAATATTCTCCCCACGGTAACTCAGCCCAAGAAACCGGGAGGGTTATTTGTTTGATTGAACGTGCTGATCGCATGTCATCTTCCTTTCAACCTACTATAAACCTACTATGAAAATGAGGCATATAATGGAGCTTATCAGGATCTCAGCCCTTTCAGATAACTACATTTGGCTACTTTGTGATGAAAACAAGCATTGTGTCATTATCGATCCTGCTGAATCACAGCCTGTCATTGATATTCTAGCAGCAAACCCACTTATTCCCGCGGCGATCCTGTTGACACATCACCATTCTGATCACGTTGGCGGCGTTCCCGGACTACTCAAACACTACCCCGAACTCCCGGTATATGGCCCTGAAGAGACCCAAGACAAAGGCGCAACGCATATTGTCCATGAACATAACACCGTTGAGATAGGAAGTTTCTCTTTCCGTGTTATGGAACTGCCAGGGCATACACTGGGTCACATTGCATTCTATCAGGCTCCCTATCTGTTTTGTGGAGATACGCTATTTTCTGGCGGTTGTGGACACCTGTTTGAAGGCACTGCCGAACAAATGTTTTCCTCGCTGGATAAAATTTCATCATTGCCCGATGATACCTTGATCTGCTGTGCTCACGAATACACTGCGGCAAATATGAAATTTGCAAAAGCAGTATTACCTGATAACCAGATTATTCACGATTATTATCAAGAAATTCTTAAACTACGTGAAAATAACCAAGCAACAGTTCCCACAAATTTACAAACAGAGAAAAAAATCAATGTTTTCTTAAATTGTCACGATATTGATTTACAAAAAAATATCGGTATCAAACCTAATTCAATACCACTTTCTTCTGTTTTTCAGCAATTAAGGGCTTATAAAGATCGGTTTTAATTCTGTTGGGTTGTCTTCTGCGTAATAGGTCAGTATCATTGCTCACCTTTTATGCAAACATCAGAAAAGAACATGAAGACAAAAGCGATTTTGTTCGCCTCTGTTCTTCTTGCTGGGTGTCAATCGAGCCTGCAACCCAAGGCTCCTTCCCAGCAACAAGCACAGAAGAAGATGTCTTCAACGAATCAGAAAGCAGACGGTATTGCAGGATCAGGAGATTCTGCAAACTGGAAAGTGAGTCCGACAGCCCAACAAGATTTGTGGGGACATATTCACGATGAGTTGAAGATGGAGATTCCTGATAATAGCAGGGTGAGCGAACAACAAAACTATTACTTAAAACACAAGGGCCATATCCAAAATGTAATATTGCGTGCCGAGCCGTATATTTATTGGATAGTTGAGCAACTTGATGAGCGACATATGCCAATGGAGCTGGTATTTCTGCCCATCGTGGAAAGCGCATTTAACCCCCATGCAACTTCTTACGCCAAGGCAGCCGGCTTATGGCAGATTATCCCAAGTACAGGCCGTCATTATGGCCTGACACAAGATAAATGGTACGATGCCCGTCGTGACGTTGCGGCATCAACGACCGTTGCCCTTGATATGCTGGAACACCTCAATGCACGATTTAATGGGGATTGGCTTTTGACGATTGCCGCTTACAACAGTGGTGAAGGTCGGGTTCTGCGTGCAATCAAGGACAATAAAGCCCAAGGGAAACCCACTGATTTCTGGTCGTTGTCACTGCCACGGGAAACCATGCACTATGTTCCCAAGATCTTGGCACTGAGTCATATCATTCGCCATAACGAAAAATTTAATTTCAAACTTCCCAAGCCGAACAGCCAACAAGCACTGGCTAAAGTGGAAGTCGGGCAACAAATTATGTTATCACAGGCGGCTGAACTCTCCGGGCTATCGCTGACATCAATCAGGGCCTATAACTCTGGCTATAAACAAGGTATGACGTCTCCTCATGGGCCGCATTACATTATGCTGCCCAAAATGAACGCAGACCAATTTAAGACGTTCCTGGCAGATAAAAAAGTCTTGCAAGACATTCGCCTGGCTGTTGCGAGCAACACTCGTAGGCTACAGCAACAAAGCCACTATACGGTTCGTACCGGAGATACATTGTCAGCAATTGCGAAGCGCTTCAATACAACGCACCGCGAGTTGCAAAGGTTGAACAGCTTAAAAACCGCTGATCGGCTCCAGATCGGCCAAGTACTAAAAGTTGATAATAATGGACCCGTCACCTACCAAGTGCGCAAAGGTGATTCATTTTTCAGCATTGCTAAGCGCCACGGTGTAAACCTGAATGATCTGATGAATTGGAATAAAAACATTAAAATCAAAGATATTAAACCGGGTATTGCGCTGACCCTTTATCTTAATTAAGTGAGTTTATTTCCTCAAAATATATCCCCCTGTTCTTTTGGACAGGGGATTGTTTTATCTATCATAAAATGACAAGTTGACTTTATAAAATCCACCTAATTTAATGACAAAATAAATCATCATTATTGAGGGGATTTATCTTGTCATTATTAAAGCAAAACACAATATATTCAGGCAATTTCCCTGATATTTTCACCAAGATCAACGAATATCTGCTATTTCCCTCTGGACTCCAACTGAACACTGTCCTTTATCTCGAAACAGAAAGCCGTGATTATAGCGCCATGCGGTTTCAATTGAATGGTAAGTCGGTCGTTTTTCGTCAAGCTAAAACAACGCCCAATAAACAAGGGCAATTTGTCACGCTTTGGAAAAGGCCAACGCCAGATTCAGAAATAATGCCTTTTGAAGAGAGTGATGACATTGATTTTTGTCTGATAGCCACTTTTTCAGAACATCAAAAAGGTATTTTTCTGTTCAATTCACATATTCTGTTAAAAAAAGGCGTTTTCTCAAGTCAATCTAAAGAGGGTAAAAGAGCCATGCGGGTTTATCCTGATTGGGTATCTCCGACCTCAAAGCAAGCAATCCAAACACAAAAATGGCAATCTTTGTATTTTATAAATCTCGATAAACAAGAAACTGCCATTGAGCAATTTAAGCGTGTTTTCTTAAATTAAGATACTAAGTAATCAAGAAAA